>NZ_JAKEVN010000032.1:0-34525 GCF_022398505.1 Pseudoalteromonas sp. Isolate3
ATAGAATAGTGCCTTGCACTGACTAGGATTAACATGATTAAAAAAAATATTATTACTACTTCATTAGCAATAATGGGTGTTGTCGCTGTAGGTAGCGCATACGCTGATGAAGGGCAGTGGCAACCGCATCAATTAAAACAATTACAAAGCGAATTTGACCGTGTTGGTATCGAGTTACCTGCCTCACAAGTTGCAGATCTTAACCAGTACCCGCTGAATGCTGTTGTTGGTTTAGGCTATTGCTCTGCGTCATTTGTTTCACCAAAAGGATTAGCGGTAACCAATCATCACTGTGCCTATGGTGCGATTCAAAATAACAGTACGCCAGAAAATAACTTAATTGAAAAAGGCTTTTTAGCGGCAGGCTTATCTAAAGAACTACCAGCTGGCCCGCAAGAGCGCTTATACGTAACAGAACAAGTCGATGATGTAACCGAGCGCGTACTGGGTAACTTACCAGCTGAGTTACACGGCAAAGCACGTTTTGAGGCGATTCAAGCGAACCGCAAGGCGTTGATCAGCGAGTGTGAATCAGATCCTAACTACCGTTGTACGGTTCGAGATTTTCACCATGGCTTAGAGTACTTCATGATCAAGCAACTAATGATCAAAGATGTGCGCTTAGTTTATGCCCCAGCAGAAGCATTGGGTAATTTTGGTGGTGACATCGATAACTTTGAATACCCACGTCATACAGCTGATTTTACGTTTGTACGTGGCTATGTCGGTAAAGATGGTAAACCTGCAGATTACAGCGAAGATAACGTACCTTATGAGCCAAAGTCGTTCTTAAAAGTGAATGCGAGCGGCGTAAGCTTAGGGGATGGTGTGTTGGTGGCAGGTTATCCGGGTCGTACAAGCCGCTATAAACTAGCAGACGAAGTAAATTATTCAGCGAGTTGGTATTACCCGACACTGCTTAATACTTACAACATGACCCTTGATGTGATTGCCAAGCAAAGTGAAGGCGATGAGCAAGCACAGGTAAAATATGCCTCTCGTGTAAAAAGCACCAACAACCGTTTAAAGAAACTCGAAGGTTTACAAGACGGTTTTAAAGTAACGGATATTCCGGGAATTAAAGCTGCGCAAGAGCAAGAATACCTAGCTTGGTTTGCACAAAGTGCTGAACGTAAAGCCTATGCAGATTCATATCACGCATTAAAGTCATTATTAGTTGAAGCACATGCTCAGCAACAAAGTCACTTTTACTTTGATTATGCAAAACGAGCAGACTTACTAAGCACTGCAATTCGTTTATACCGCTTAGCAAAAGAGAGCGAAAAACCTAATGCAGAGCGCGAAATGGGTTACCAAGAGCGCGATCTTCCTATGCTTAAAGCCCGTTTAGAGCGCTTGCAAAAGCAATTTACACCTGAGGTCGATAAAGCTTTATGGTTAAGCTACTTAGGTAACTATTTAGCACAAGACAAAGCTGCGCAAGTAGCGGCATTAAACAATGGCTTAGGTATCACAGACACTACAACACAAGCCGAACTTGATGCGATTGTTGCTGACTTCTATGCTGAAACAGAGCTTGCTGATGCCGCAACGCGTGTTAGCTGGATAGGTAAATCAGTAGCCGAATTTGAAGCATCAAATGACCCATTCATTAATTTAGCTGTTGCGCTATACGATACCAATATGGCACAAGAGGCTGACGAAAAAGAAATGGCCGGTCGTTTAGCTGAAATTCGTCCGCAGTATATGCAAGCAGTCATCGCCTTTAATAATGCTAAAGGTAAGCCAGTTTACCCAGATGCAAATGGCACATTACGTGTAAGTTACGCACAAGTTGATGGTTATCCAGCAGCAGATGCAGTGTATAAAACGCCATTTACATCACTGCGTGGCTTAGTGGCTAAACACACTGGCGAAAAACCGTTTGTTGTTACAGACAAAGTGCTTGAAGCATATAAAAAGCAAGCGTTTGGCGCGTACTACCGTGGAGACTTAGGTCTACCAGGTGTAAGTTGTAGCTTATTCAGCTTTGGTTGTGAGCCAGAGGCGGCTAAACCTCTTGAAGTAAACTCAGTGCCGGTAAACTTTTTAAGTAGCGCGGATACCACCGGTGGTAACTCAGGTTCGCCAGTGATGAATGGTAAAGGTGAATTAGTGGGTCTTAATTTTGACTCTACTTATGAATCAATCACCAAAGATTGGTACTTTAACGCCAAGATCACCCGTGCGATCCACGTTGATATTCGATACATGCTTTGGTTAATGGAAGAAGTTGATAACGCAGGTTACCTACTTGATGAAATGACCCTAGTTAAATAGTCCCGCTATTTTGAAAATAACCGCAGCAATCGCTGCGGTTTTTTTATGTCTTTAATTTATGCCAGTCTAACGTTTTTAATTTGTTTATTTTCAATACTTTTGTAATGTACAAAATAGATACTTTTATTTGGGAAACATAATGAGCGCCAAACAAATAATAAACGCCATTTCAGTGAGTGTTGTGGCAATAACGGCAAGCTTTAATGCCAGTGCAACGAATACTGAAGCAATGTGGCCGGGCACAGCTTACGAAAAGCAAATACCGACATTTAAACAAGTACTAGGGTACGACGTAGGTGAGCGCATCACTAATTACGGCGATATGCGCCGTTATCTTAGCGCCCTTGAACAGGCTGCGCCTGATCGTATTAAAGTGTTTAAGTACGCAAACAGCTGGGAAGGTCGCGAGCTGGTTTATGCGGTGGTTGGAACCGCTGAGCATATTCGTTCATTAGAAACCTTTGCGAATGACACACAAGCTTTGGCTGATCCGCGTATTACCTCTGAAAAAGAAGCGAAGTCGCTAATAAAAAATTTACCGACTTCAGTTTGGCTTCAATATGCAGTGCACGGTAATGAAATTAGCTCAACCGATGCTGCATTATTTACTGCGTATCACTTATTAGCAGCTCCGAATGATGCCGTTAACAGCAAAATTTTAGACAACACCGTGGTCTTTATCGACCCATTACAAAACCCAGATGGTCGTGAGCGCTTTGTTACACGTTACTATGCAAGCGTCGGTCTTGAGCACAGTGCTGATAGGTTAAGTGCAGAACATAATGAGCCGTGGCCAAGAGGCCGAACAAATCATTATTTGTTTGATATGAATCGTGATTGGTTAGCGCTTACTCAGCCTGAAAGTAAGGGAAGAGTGGCAGCAATCAATAAATATAAACCACAAGTGGTGGTGGATATTCATGAAATGGGCGGCGATCAATCTTACTACTTTGCACCAGCTGCTCAACCATTTAACCCGCATATGACGAAAACTCAAATCGCCAACATGGATGCAATTGGTCAAAATCATGCGAAGTATTTTGATGAGTTTGGCTTTGATTATTTTACCCGAGAAATTTTTGACGCCTTTTATCCTGGCTACGGCGATAGCTGGCCAGTATTTTATGGTGCGTCTGCATCAACCTACGAAGTCGGCTCAGCCAGAGGTCATGTATTTGAGAAAAACACTGGTGAGCTGCTCACTTATTTTAATACTGTAAAACGTCAATTTGTGGCCTCAATCTCGACCGCCGAAGGTGCAGCCAATCAACGCGAAAAATTACTGGGTGACTTTTATCAATATCAAGTTGATGCAATTGATTCCGGTAAAGATAGCAAAGAGCGTGTTTATATTTTACCTAAACAAAGTAATCGTGAAGGAGCTCATAGGTTAGCAACCTTAATGGCTGAACATGGTGTTGAAGTTAAACAAGCAACCGAAGATTTCAAAGCCTGTGGCGTTAAGTATAAAGCGGGTAGCTACTTTATTGATACCGCCCAGCCACGTGGGGTATTTGTACGCACCACATTTACAGACCAAGTAGATATGGCTGAGGCATTTGTAAAAGAGCAAGAAAGACGCCGTGCTCGTAACCTGAGTGATGAAATTTACGATGTCACAGGTTGGTCACTGCCGATGATGTTTAATGTTGATAGCGATAGCTGTAATCGAGCTGTTAGCGCAGACAGTAAAGCAGTTAAGGCCGACGACACATTGCTTGGCAAAGTGAATAACCCAGATGCCTCAGTGGCTTATATTGTTGCCTGGGGCGATACGGCCGCAGCACGCTTTTTAACAGCGGCACTACAAGCTGGCATTAAACTGAAAAGTGCTGACCAAGCATTTGTATTAGGTGATAAAACTAACTACCCAGCGGGTAGCTTAATAATCGAAAAACGCCTAAACGATAAGGACTTACTAACTAAAATTAGCCAAATTGCTGAGCAAACTGGTGCAATTGTTGATGGTGTGGATTCAAGCTGGGTGATTGAAGGCCCAAGCTTTGGTAGTAACAAAACAGTGCCTATGGTGGCACCAAAAGTGGCGATTGCATGGGATGCCGCTACTCGTGAGCTAAGCGCCGGTAACACTCGTTTTGTTATCGAAAGGCAGCTTGGCTACCCAGTAACCGCGATTCGTACGCCAATGCTTGCATGGGCTGATTTAAGTGATTACCAAGTGCTTATTTTACCAGAAGGTAATTACGAGCAAGCATTAGGTAAATCTGGCGCAGCTAATTTAAAAAGCTGGGTTGAAGCGGGCGGCGTGTTGATTGCCCTAGGTAATGCAAACCGTTTTACCACCAATGTTGATTACGGCTTATTAGATGTGAAGCGAGAGCAAGCTTACCGAGAAGATAAAGCCGATAGCAGCGATAATAAAAGCAGCAAAGTGGCAGGGCAGTTATTCACTTCTCGTGATGATTTGAAAGCGGCAAGCATCGAGCCACACACATCGCCAGACTATGTAGCCGGTGTACTTGCTAATGTTGAAGTAGATCAAGAGCATTGGTTAACGGCTGGGGTTGATAAAGACCTCGTTGCGGTGGCTTATGGTAATGATATTTACACGCCAATAAAACTTAACTCAGGTAAAAACTTAGCGTGGTTTACAGGTAAAGACGATGTGCTGGCAAGTGGTTACCTTTGGCAGCAAAATAAAGCGCAGCTTGCATATAAACCATTGCTTGTGCATCAACCTCAAGGCAAAGGCATGGTGATTGGCTTTACACAATCACCAACCTATCGTGCCTACCTTGAAGGCATGAATGTACTTTTAACTAACACGATTTTCCGTGCTGCAGCGCATGCTCAGTAATTACTAAGCACAATAAAGACGGTACCTGCTTAGGTGCCGTTTTTATTAAGGAAGGCATGCTTTTGCTGGCTTGTTTGCATTTAAGTTTAGATCAATGATCAAGCAGCGATCGTTTTCACCATCTGCTAGCTTTTCAAAAATCATAAGCGCTTTGCTAAGACCTATCTGTAGCGTACAAACATCAACGGTTTGTGCTATTTTCCTTACTTTTTTTGGTATACATTGCCCCATTGTATTTAATTGCTGGGCCATGACTTTGTATGCTTTTAGGTGTTTTGTCGGAATGTCCTTAAATGCCAAAGATCCTGCATTTCTGAGTAAATAAAAATCGCGTATAAACTCAAATAGAGTGACTCCTTTTAGCACGCGCTCAGAGTGTCGTGTTAAAGGCTTGTTTATTGGAGTGTCGTATAGTCCTAATAGCTCGTGGAAACTGAATGAGAGTAACAAGTTTCTAAAACTTTCCGGCCATTCCCTTGGTATAAAACGCCAACGCGTAAGGCCAGCGAGGTGGCGCAAAGTAAACTGATGATAGTCTTCACTATCTAGGATATCCGCAAGCCATTTTTCATCTGGAGCATGCTCAGCTAAGTAACTGTATTCTTTTTCATAGGCAGGAAATAGCGCGTCAAAGCCAGCAATAGAATCAAGAAGGACTGTATCAACTTTGGCTTCACTGCCTTTGATGCTGACCAATTTGTACGCCGGACGGTATGCACTTATTGAAGGGGCTTGAATGTTATAAAGGGTATTTTTTGTAGTTTTAATAAAGCTGGTGTCATTCATATGCATATGGCCGCCTATATGCAAACGTAGTCCAGTTTCCGCTAAGGTCGCTTGCGTATTTCTGGTTGGCTCTCTGGTGAGCTGAAAAGCATCGCTGCCATACAGCTCTTTTATCGATGCACTTTGTTGATCGTAAAACTCACCCATCGGAAAATGGCTAAATGCAATAAGCGTTTTATTTTGCTTTTTTGCTGCACTCACAATTTGCTTTATCCAAGTTATTAAATATGGCTTTTCAGTAAGTACTTTATTGTATCCAGCGTTTCCAGAACCTTTGAATGTTAGTTGGTTGTTTTTAAACTCAGGTAAATACACATTTGCATCTATGGCTAAAAGCCACAATCCAGCAACGGGTTCCACTAGATAACTGGTGTCAGGGATCATTACACAGTGTTTTTTATCCTTGCTACACTGTTGATATTGGCGTTCTGACAAGGCTGGATGATCACTTATAAAAGGTGTTTGCCAAAGCAAATCTTGGCTATTAGGCATTAAACCAAAATCAGCCATAGCAGAGACAATTTCCTGATAGCCACCATGAGCAATGCCATCATCGCAAAACAAAGTGTCGGTCTGTGACGTTTTACAGTTTCTATGATCTCGACTAAAAATAGCAACTTCGCGTCCTTCATTGTTCAAAAAGTCAGACTTACCAGCCGCGGTTTTTATTGGTTTAACAGGATCATGGTTTCCTGGAATAGCAAAAAAACGCATGTCGAAGCGTTTTGAGTAATCATTTAATAATGCTTTTAGCCCCTTTAGGTGAGCGGGCTGTCCATCGTCAGTAAAATCTCCGGGCAAAGCGATTAATTTCACACCGCGTTCGGCAATATCATCTAAAGCCGCTATCAGAGCAAAATAGTTTTCATTGAAAAGTCGCGTTGAGTGAAGCTGGGCTTTCATACTCCGAATTGCAACGGGTTTTGTTTGGCTATCCAGTTTTACCCCTTTAAAGCCGCTCTGACTAAAGTCAGCATAGATATCGTGAAAATGAACATCGGGAATAAATGCAATTTGTGTGTTTAGCTCTTTGCCATAGGTTTGAAGCGTAACAAAAAGCAGTGAAAATAGCGTAAATAATCGCATTAAAGTTGCCTTGCTGAAAAAAAATTGGGGCACAAAGGCCCCGATAAAGTATTTAGAAATTGCCGCGTAAGCCCAGTGAGAAGCGACGACCTGAGAACTCATACATAGTTGGGAAAGTCGGAGCAATAGTGTAGCCCGTTGTTTCTTCATCTGTGATATTGATCCCCTCAAGAGTGACTTTAAACATGTCGTTTATTTGATAACCTAGCGAGATATCTGTTTGACCGTAGGCATCGCGGTAAACAGGGTACATATCGCGTTCAATATACTCTACGTATTTGTCTTTATAGTTGTATGAGATACGAGCATCAAAGCTGTCATTTTCGTAGTAAAAAGTAACATTATAGGTTTCGTCAGCTAAGCCCTCAGGTGGTGTTGGAATTGCTAAATCAGAGGCACCTGTAAGTGAGTTATCAAGCGTCGTATAGTTAGCGTTAATACCGAACCCCTGTAACATTGGGTGAAAACGTGCAAATGGAATTTGTGCAATGAACTCGATACCACTTACATCATATGAACCATCCGCATTTACTTTTTGATAAACATCAAAGTCGTAAACACCATCAACAGTACCATTGTCATTATATTTAGTTACATCATTAACAACACCTGTTAGAGATTCACGCACTACGCCTTCAATTTCTTTTTCGAAATATGAAACAGCAAGTAAACCACCTTCTTCTAAATACCACTCTAGCCCGGTTTCCCATTGATCTGCATATGTTGGTTTTAAATCAGGGTTACCATCGCGGTATTTAAATTCACTTAAACTCACAGTACGTTTATAAGCAATATCAGTTAGTGCTGGTCGGATAAATGTTTCTGATGCTGCCGCGCGGAATAATAAGTTTTCAGTTAGCTCTAAGCTAAAGTTAATGCTAGGTAGAGTTTCTTTATAGTTACCTTCTTTTGAGATAGGTGTTGGCGTATAGTTTGTGCTGCCATCATCAGCTTGCACTTGATGATACCCTGAAGAGTCAACATCGGTATCAATGTAACGAACACCAGTATTTAAAGTGGCTGGTAAGGTGCCAATTTCAAATGCAAAGTCAGCCATCATATAAATAGCGGTGGTTTTTTCTGATACTTCGTAGAATTGATCTGGTTCGTAGTCAACGCCGAAACCATCGTAACGTAATTCATTACGTGCATAACTATTTGAAATTTGACTCCAGTCTTGTTTAGACGATACGTCAGATAGGTACTCACCACCGGACACTAAATCTGAAATCGTATGTATTTCGCTATCAGCTAAGGTACGTGTGCCTACCCACGATGAATCACCCGAGGTAGGGCCTGTGATTCTATTACTTCCATAATTACGTTGTTTAGATTTATCAGTATAACGCGCACCAAACTGAACTTTTGACAATGCAGGTAAGAAATCTAGTTGGAAATGGCGGCTGAAATCGAGTTGAGCTGCATATTTATCATCTGAGATATCTTCTAGATTTACTTCATAGTAATCAAATGTATAAGCTTCAGGAGAATTATACATATCGAATGTGTCGGGATTATCGCTGGCAATGGTTTCACCGCCTGATGATGTGTAACGAGTACGAGTTGGGCGATAAGCAGTGTGCTTTAAGTTAGTTGTTTCTGCTAACTTATCTGCACCACTGTAGCCAACGACACCGTAAACTTCCCAGTCACCTATCATCCAATCAAGGGTTAAGCTAAATTGCTGGTAGTCTGTATCGCTACTATTTTCTTTACTTAAAAACTCATGCTGGGTTGCGGCATAGTTAACATCAGTTAAAACGGTAATACCATAATCTGCAAGGGTGGTGTTATCGTAATCGTTTATTTTTTCTAATGCACTGATACTTGAGGCCGAATAAGCAGCAGCATCATACTGGTCTTCATGATTATCAAAGTTGCCCAGTAGTGCATCAAAAGTGAGGCTAAATTCACTGCTCGGTTTGTATTGTAGTGATAAAGTTGCGCCCCATTTTTCTTGTTCAGTTAAGAAAGCTCTGTCGCCGACTTTGTTCATAAACACAACGCGGCTGGTTTCATCTTTGTTGAAGCGATCATTTATAGTGATACCCGTATCGCGCTCTAAAACGTCAACAGTTTGGTCTGATTGCCATTGTGATGAACCTGATTTTTCTGTCCAACGTGACAGAGGACGAAAATCAATACCAGAGTTACTATCTGTTCTATTTGTACGCTCTGAATAAGCGAATGAAGCAAGCGCGCCCCAATCACCAAAGGTATTACTCGCTAAAAACGCAAACTTAGGATCGCTTTGTTCAGAGATATCGTTATATGCGCCTTCAACCGATGCCACCATTTGGCGACCATCATAGTCAAATGGGCGTGCAGTAGTAATTGCAACAGAGCCGGCAATGCCGCCTTCTTCATCTGCGGCCGTTGGCGATTTTTTAACGGTGACACTTTGAATAATTTCTGAAGCAAACATATCAAATTCAACATCACGGCCACCACTGCCAGAGGCAGTCGCAAGGTTGTTAATAGAAACAAAGGTAAATTCAGACGGTAAGCTACGTACATTTACTTTTTGACCTAGACCTTTATTACGCTCAATCGTAACACCCGGCATACGCTGTAAAGCTTCTGCTAAGTTTTGTTCTGGGAAGTCTGCGATATCAGACGCGACAATTGAATCTGAGAAGCCAATATTAGTGCGCTTTAAATCAATCGCTTTTTCTAAACTTTTTATGTAGCTGCCAGTGACAACAATTTCTTCCATTGGCTCTTGGTTTTCTTCTGCGTAGGTGGGAGCAATTAATAATGAGCCAACAGCAAGCGCTAGAGGTGATAATGAAAATGCACGGTAAGTCATGAGGGTTAATTCCTGTTAAATGCAATATTTGGTTTAAATTCGCCTCTAAAGACGCTGCATTAACAAGGAAGGGGACCTATTTTTTAATGAAGCTTTCATGACATTTTTAAGTCGATAATTACTTAAAACTGTAACCAAATGATCATCAAACTGCAGTCCCCTTTAGGCTAGCATTTACGTCATACTCAGATAAATAAGCTAGCCTTTAACTTAAATATGTCTTTACCTTCAATGACTAACGGCTTTGATAATAAGATCACAGAGCAAAGCAGAACACTTTTACAATGCTTCATAGCAAATCAAGACGCTTTAAAAGGCTTTTTTTGCAAAGCAGTGGCAGAGCGTGCTGATGCGGATGATTTATTTCAGAAGCTACTTCTCAAGGCACTTAGATCAGAACACTTAGACTCGATAGATAATCCGCTCGCATATGGGTATAGGATGGCTCAGCATTTGATAATAGATCATCACCGCGAGCAGAAAAAAACACCGGAAAGTTTAGAGCATGAGCCTCATTGTGAGGCGTTATCGCTTGAGTCCGCACTTGAATATGAGCAACGTGTTGAACTTTATCAGCGCGTTTTGTCGCACATGCCTGCACTTCGCAGAGATGTGTTTATTCGCCGCCGTATTAAAGGTCAAACACGAGCTGAGATTGCAAGTAGTTTGGGGATCTCAGAAGAAGCGGTTAAAAAACATATTACACGGGCAATGGATATGCTGAAAAATGCCATGGCTGAGTATTTTTTAGTACATGAATGTCCCCGTCATGACAGTTAATCCGTCATATTAGTATTACCAGCAATTGAGACAACGATGAATTTTTCACACCAACATGATTATGAATCTGATAATGCGCTAGAAAAGGCTATTTGGGACGACCCTGCATTATTAGCCGCGCTTGAGCTGGTGGATGCACAACAGAATGAACAACTCGAACATGCTAAAAAACGCCGTCGTTTAGCGCAGTATTCATGGGGAGGCGGTGCTGTAGCTGCGTGCTTTGCTATTTTAATGTGGACTTTCATGCCATCAAATGAACAGACGCCCATATCTTCTTCTGATCTTGTAGCTGTTCAGCAATTTGCTAGTGATAAAGCACAACAAGTGAATTTGTCTGATGGTACACAGGTCGCAATGAACGTGAATACGCAACTTGAATTCAGCGAGAATAGCCATGCTCGAAAAGCAATCTTAGCAAATGGCGAAGCATATTTTTCTGTACATCGTGATGAATCGCGCCCTTTCACAATTGATGTGGGCAATGCCACGATTGAAGTGCTTGGTACGGCTTTTAATGTGGACAAAACATTACGAGAAACGTTAGTTGATGTTTTTCATGGTAAAGTTTCAGTAACTAGTTTTGATGGGTCGCAGCACGTTGAATTAGTGAAAGGGCAGCGTGCCCGAGTAAGTGATTCTTCGATACAGGTCTTGCAATTTAATGCCTCACAACCTGATTGGCAGCAAGGATGGTTGGACTTAGATAACGTGTCTATCAATGATGCATTATTTCAGTTAAATCGTTATAGCGAAAAACCTTTGGTGTTAAGCAATGTACCAAGTGATATACATGTAAGTGGTCGCTTTGCTGTTGACGACATTCTTGGTGCTGCAAAGCTCATAGCTCAGCTAAATGCACTTGATGTAAACCAATACTCAGATAGTATTGAGCTAAGTCAAAAGGCTGACAACTGACATGATGTTGTCATAAACCTTTCATTGAAAATAGGCACAATGTTTTCCTCTAGTAATGAGGATGCAAATTAATGGGGCGTATTTTCTGCTTTGCTTTGATGCTGATTGGTGTGTATGCCAAGCAGCTATATGCTGCACAAAGCACCCTAAAAGCAGCGCTTAATGCACTGGCTGAGCAGTACCAAGTTGCAATTATTTATCCAGACAACCTAGTAAGTTCAGTTATCTTAAACTCAGCTACGTTATCTGAAACAGTTAGTCTAGAGGCAAGCCTTGATGCCATGTTGCTAAAACATGACTTTATTTGGCAACAAACATCATCGGGCATTATTATTTCTAAGCCAAGCCAGACACAACATCATTCACTGCCACAGCCCTTCATAGAGGAGGTGACTGTGAAAGGTGATAAAAACAATCAGGCTTCTTCTTTGGTTTATGCTCGTGATTATCAACAAAGTGCCGATTACGCGCAGCAGCAAAAACAAAACTATATTGGCGAAGCTGACTTTGCTAACGGCACAATGCTTTCTCTTCTACCAGCTGAAAATTTGGCTGAAGCACTACAAGCAATTCCTGGGGTTAGTATTTCAAGGGATCGCGGAGAAGCACTTAACATTAATGCGATGGGACTAGGCCCTGAGTATCAATTAACCTTGTTAAATGGACACAGATTAGCAAATACTGAAAACGTTCGTAACTCGAATCAATATGGTCAGCAGTATCGTTTTGATACATTCAGCGCCGAACTTTTTTCCAATATTGCCGTATATAAACTCGCTGATGCAAGGTTACCTAGCGGAGCAGCTGGAGCGACAGTCAACTTAATAAGTGATGATCCGCTTTCATTTGATGATGATCATCTAAAAGTAACCTTAACCAGTGCAGCCCTTGCAGGTGAGCGTAACTTTCAACCAAGCTTTGGTTTAATCGCCAATACTATTTCAGCTGACAGTAAGTTAGCTGCTGTCGTTAAGTTTAATTACGAAAACCGCTTACAAAGGCAATTTCAATTTGAAACGTGGCATTGGGGGAATAATGGTGGGGCTCCAGCAGCATATCAGTGGCAAGGGCTTGAAAATAATAGCTTAGTTCCCACTGATACGTTAGCACTTACAATCGAGCATGAAGACAGAACTCGTGCAAGTTATTACACAAATATTGCTTGGCAGCCGAGTCAGCGATTTGAATTAAATACACTTTGGCTTCGTTCAGACACCGATTTTACCTACGATGAGCACCGGCTCTCAATTAATCCATCAAGTGATGATGCAACAGCCATACTAAGTGAACATCAAAACAGTATTCAAACTGTGCAATTTAATGCGGCAAAAAGTAAATCTTCACGCGAAGAGTCAGGGCTTTACTACCATACTCAAACCTTACAAATATTGCCTACATGGTACGCAAAAGATGGTAGCCATTGGCAAATAAGTCCGTTTTACAGCCACAGTAAATCGTTAAGTGAAACACAAACCCCAATTACCCGAACTCATGTTGAATTAAAAGCTGTACCTGCAGAGGTTTCTATTTCTGGAAAACATCTGGGCTACTATGAGTTGGACAGTAATTTAGCGCTTGTTGATAGTTACTCACAGTTATCACAATTAAGCCGCCGCCAGATTGAAGTAAATGATGAAGTAACAGAATGGGGGATAGATAGCACTTGGCAAATATCATCCATTTGGGGGTTGTCGAGTTTACAGTTTGGCGCAGTAAAGTCTACGCACTCTCATCAGTATCTTCGCCAAGATGTAAGTTTATCGCAAATACAGTTAACTGATTTACCAGCGCTTGATGGCCGTTGGTTAGAGCCATTAAATACGGAATTTCAAGCCGATTTTCTGTCACAGCCTACGCAAGCTTGGCTGATCCCAAAGCGTGACCTTTTACAGTTGTATGATATTGACCTACCATTTGCTGATCGGCAAGCCAATGATTACTTAAATAGTTATGAAACTGAATTTACTGCCTATGAAAGCTATATCCACAGCGTATGGCAAATATCAGAACTTAAAAACTTAACGACCGCTTTTGGACTCAGGCACAGCTATGTAAAAAGTAAAACATTAGGGCATCAGCTCAATGAAAGCGGCCAACTAGAAAAGCTTTCTGAGCAGGTTAACATTTCTACTTGGTTACCTTCTTTGAATTTCAAATGGCAGTTGTCTGAGAAATGGCTTGCTCGCTTAGGTTATAGCCGTGCAATGAATCGGCCTAACTATTCTGATTTAAATCCAAAACTACATGTTAATTCTGGCGGTTTACCCTATGCCGAATTAGGAAACCCAGCTTTAGAACCTGTAGTAGCAAACTCCACTAGCCTATCTTTTAGTTGGTCAGGTGAAGAAAGTAGTTTGCAATTGATGGCATTTAATCATCAGCTCGATAACTTTATTGTTGAACAAATCAAAAACGTAACCTATCAACAGCAGCAATACCCAGCTTTACAAGCCAATAATGATGGACAAGCAGCAATTAGTGGGCTGCAATTTAGTACTGATTTGAAACTACCTGTGTTATCAAATTCTCTACTGCAAAGTCGAATGATATCGAGTGTTAGTCAGTTATTGGACGCCAAATTAACGGCGGAGCAAATCGACAACACAGATATTGAAGGGGTATCTGAATTAACTGCAAATCTGCGCTTACTGTTTAACGCAAAGCAATGGCAAAGTGCTGTTAATCTTAATTACCGGAGTGATTTTTTAGAGCAGCGAGACTTATCGAATAATGCAGATGTTTATGTCGATAATTTTACAAGTGTAGACCTAAGTTACAGTTGGTTTTTCTCTGATTTGGTTGCGTTGCGATTTGATATTTTTAATGCCACAGATAAGAGCCTAGTTAGAGAGGTACAAACAAAGGACGCCTCATCACTTATGAAAGTAGAACAATTTGGTCGCCGCTTTGTACTGAGTCTTTCATTAACTCTATAAATGATCATCAAAGTATCATCATATGAATGAATAACATTGTGAATTAATAAAAAAGCCCGCAGGGCAAAGGGCGGGCTTTTTAGTATTCCAAGGAGAGAAAGTGTTAAGACACAATCCCCAGCGGCTTGCCTGTTTGCCAAGCGCCACGGGTAAAGTCTGGAATTGTTTTGCTGTTACTTCTATCAGCAACCGATGCCATACTTTGCGGGAAGATTGATGACCATGCTGCAGCATCGTATACATCTTGATCAAGTGGCTCATTATTGCGCAAGCAGTAGATCATGCGCCAAAGCATAATGAAGTCCATACCGCCGTGACCACCGTTACGAACCGCTTCTTCACCCATGCGTTTCCAAAGTGGATGATCAAACTCGGCACGCCACTTTTCCATATCTTGATCCCAGCTATGGAAATTTTGCATATGTGGCTTACGACCTTGCGAGCCGGCTTTTTCCCACGCAGCGAGCTCTGCTTCATATTGCTGTTGATAAATTTTCGCGATAGCTGGTGGCACATCTTCAAGGGCAATACGATTAGGGAAACCTGCAAATGTACCATTAGTACCTTGAATTAGGTTATGGCGGCTATACGGACGAGGGCTAGTGGTATCGTGTTGAACCATAATGCTACGACCTTTCACTGTTTTAATAATGCTGGTGTTCATGTCGCCAGCAGTAAATTTAAGTGAACGACGTTCGTGGCCTGCAGGGAATTCACGTTCTGCGTACGCTGCGCGGCCAAGAGCAGGAGAGCTGACTGATGTAACAAAGTCAAAGCGGTCACCACGGTTGATGTTCATATACTGAGAAACCGGGCCTAAACCATGAGTTGGGTATAAGTTACCGTTTACTTTCGTATGCCAGTAAGTGCGCCAAGAGCCGGTGCTACGGTCGATTTCTTTCATCTGCCAACGCAGGTCATGAATATAAGCGGCTTCACCATGTAGTAACTCGCCAAATACGCCTTTTCGAACCATGTTTAATACCATTAACTCGTCGCGACCGTAGTTAACGTTTTCCATCATCATACAGTTCTTTTGTGTGCGTTCAGCAGTGTTCACTAGTTGCCAGCATTCTTCCATTGTGGTGGCTGCTGGTACTTCAACAAAGGCATGTTTACCACTTTCCATGGTCTCAACACTCATTGGTGTGTGCCATTTCCAAGGTGTTGAAATGATCACAATGTCTATGTCATCGCGAGCAAGCATGTCTAAATAGGCTTTATCAGAACCCGTATAAGCAGTTGGTTTAGGTAAGCCTTTTTCAACAACATAGTTAACAGACTTATCAAGCATTAGCTGATCTGTATCGCAAATAGCTTTAATTTCAACACCTTCAATATGGCAAAGGTGTTTTACATGGCCGCTACCACGTTGACCAACTCCGATAAAACCAACACGTACCACATCCATTGCTGGCACAGCTAAGCCCATTACGCTTTTACCTTGTGCAGCAAGTGGGCTGCTTTGGTTATCACCTTGTTGGCTTTTCGCACAGCCAGTCACGACTGTCGCTGCGGTAATGGCTGCGGCAGATTTTAAAAAACTACGTCTATCTATTGTCATAACGATACCTAAATCACTGAGATTATTTTAATAGTGGGTTTCAGTTATTTCTGTTATATCGCAACTCAAAGTTAATTACAATTAAATGCTTTCAAATTCTTTCGTAATTGCAGGGTTTATCATTTAAAGTCTTATTAAACCCTATATTAAGCGTGCTTTTAACTTACTTCCATTCTTTCGTTGTCTTTCGTTTTATTGCGAAGTGTTTCGCGCTGTGCTACTGTAATTTCAAATCACGTATCTAACCAATAGCGTAAGCTGCTTGGAGAAAACCATGAATGCATTAAAAACGATTATAAATAACAATCGAGTAGGGCAAGCGCAGGGAATTTACTCTGTGTGCTGTGCACACCCGCTCGTTATCGAAGCAGCGATGTTGCAAGCTCTCAATGATGACACTGAAGTTTTAATTGAAGCTACGGCGAATCAAGTTAATCAGTTTGGTGGTTACACAGGTATGAAGCCCCATGACTTTGTTGAATTTGTCCATGCAATAGCCGAAAAGGTAGGGTTAGGTACCCAGCGCATTATTTTAGGTGGGGATCATTTAGGCCCAGTGTGTTGGGTGAATGAGCCTGCAGAGGTTGCGATGGAAAAAGCTGTTGAACTAGTAAAAGCCTATGTAAGCGCTGGTTTTAAGAAAATTCATTTAGATGCCAGTATGCCATGTGATGACGATGGAGAACGTTTGGCTGATGCTGTGATTGCCGAGCGTGCAGCATTGATGTGTCAAGCTGCAGAGTCGGTCTCAGAAGATAACGATATTCTCTATGTAGTGGGTACTGAGGTTCCTCCTCCGGGTGGCGCTACAGAGGAGCATGATACGATTGAAGTGTCGCATGTTGAAGGTGTACAGCAAACAATAGAATTACATCAGGCTGCGTTTGCTAAATTTAATATTAGTGATGTGTGGTCGCGTGTTATTGCTGTTGTTGTGCAGCCAGGGGTTGAGTTTGATAATCATCAAGTATTTAACTATCAACGTAATGAGGCGCAAAAACTGAAAGAATTTATAACCCATGTCGACAACCTAGTTTATGAGGCTCACTCAACGGATTATCAGCCTGATCACTGCTACCATGAGCTAGTGCAAGATCACTTTGCAATATTGAAGGTAGGCCCACAGCTTACTTATGCACTTCGTGAAGGGCTATTTGCTTTATCTTATATTGAAGACCAGTTAGTTGATCCTGCCAAGCGTTCTAATTTACGTGATGTATGTGAGCGGATCATGCTTGAAAAAACGCATTACTGGAATAAATTTTACCCAACAGAAGGCGCTCAAGCGAAGTTATTTAGAGCTTACAGTTATAGCGACCGTATTCGTTACTACTGGCCTGAAGATGAAATAAAGCAAACGGTAGAAACCTTGTTTGATAATTTAGAAGAGCAAATCATTCCACAAACCTTGCTTAGTCAGTTTATGCCAATGCAATACAAAGCATTAATCAATGGCCAAATTAACTCATCACCGCGTGAGTTAGTACTTAATAAAATAATGGAAGTAACGAATACCTATTCGCTTGCTTGTAATCAATAGGTGGTGTTGAGAGAATTTATTATGACGCAGTATTTATTATTAAACGAAACAGAACTTAAGCAAAAGAACGCTTATTGGACAGCAAGAGAAATCTCTCAGCAGCCAGAATCATGGTGTAATACCGCCGCTATTATCGAAACACATCGAGCAGAAATAAACGCATTTTTAGCCCCGCTTCTGCCATTAAAGGAATTACAAATAGTATTAACTGGCGCTGGCACATCAGCTTATGTTGGCGAAGTATTAGCACCACACTTAACAGCCAAAACAGATTTAAATGTGCGCGCAGTCAGCACTACAGATATTGTGTCTAACCCACATGGTTTTTTACAAAAGGGTACGCCAACCTTACTTATTTCTTATGCGCGTTCAGGTAATAGCCCTGAAAGTGTCGCTGCGGTCGATATCGCTGAGCAAGTCGTTGAAAAATGCTATCACTTAGTCATTACCTGTAATGAAAGCGGTGAGTTAGCTAAAAGAGCTGCGATTAAAAGCAATAGCTTTAGTGTACTTATGCCGAAAGAAACCCTTGATGAAAGCTTTGCAATGACCAGTAGTTTTACTTCGATGTTGCTTTCAACGTTATGTATTTTTACCCCTGATGTTAATCAGCTTACACAAGTGACAAGGCAAACAGAGCAGCTGCTCGAAACTCAACTCGATGAGGTTAGGAACTTTGCGCAAACTGATATTGAACGCTTGGTGTTTTTAGGGGCTGGTTCCTTAATTGGTTACGCAAAAGAAGCGGCCTTAAAGTGTTTAGAATTAACGAATGGTGACTTAATTAGTTATTTTGAAACGCCACTCGGTTTTCGCCATGGCCCTAAAACTATTATTAACGATAAAACAGCAGTGTTGTTGATGGCCTCGAGTGATTTTTATAGTAGTTTGTATGATGCTGATTTATATAATGAACTATTAAATGACCAACAATGTTCTGCGGTCAAAAAGCTGGCTTTAAATAGTGAACTGGTCGAGCTAGATGATGTTTGGCAAGGTCTGTATTATATTGTCTATTGTCAGATTTTTGCATTTTATAAATCAATGTCACTCGGTTTAACACCTGATAATCCTTGCCCTACGGGCGAAGTTAACCGTGTTGTAAAAGGGGTAACTATTTACCCATTAACTTCTCGCTAAGTAGTATTGGGTAAAGCATGGCTGTTTACGGACTTGATATTGGCGGTACAAAAATCGAAACCGCCATTTTTAATGATAATTTAGAGCAACAGCAAAGTTGGCGTATTACCACGCCAACCGATGACTATCAGCAATTTTTGCAAGCAATTTATCAGCAAGTGCTCAAAGCCGATAAGCTGACAGGTTGCCAAGGTGCTGTGGGCATAGGGATGCCAGGTATTGTTAATGATGCAGGTAAAGTGTTGTCGGCTAATGTGCCATGTGCCACAGGTAAAGTGATTGCCACAGATCTTCAAGCAATATTAAAACGCCCTGTTGCGATATTAAATGACACCCGGTGTTTTGCTTTATCGGAAGCAAATGGCGGAGCCGGTGAAGGTTATAGTCGGGTATTCGGTGCAATTGTTGGCACTGGTGCGGCAGGTGGTATGTGCATTGATGGTACTTTGTTTAACCAAGGCTTAGGTATGTCGGGGGAGTATGGTCATTTACCACTGTCTGCGTATCTGCAACAAAAATATCAATTGCCAGTTTTGAAATGTGGCTGTGGTTTAAATGGCTGTGTCGAAAGTTATATTGCAGGGCCAGGTGTACAAACCTTGTATCAGCATATTACTCAATCCCCTAAATCAGCGATTGAATGGGCGAACGATATCAAGCGCTCAGATGAGCAAGCTTTAAAGGTGCTCGCTTGTTACTTAGACATTCTTGGTGAAACCTTTGCTGCCATTAGTAAAAGTTTGCACCCAGAAGTTATCGTGCTTGGGGGTGGGTTGTCGCTCATTGATGCAATAGTAGAAAAACTACCTGACGCCATTCAAACTCATTTATTTTCAGGTTTTGCCGTGCCCGAAGTGAAGCGTGCAAAATTTGGTGATTCTAGCGGCGTGCGGGGCGCTGCAATAATAGGAAGTGTTCATGCTAATTCCAAAGCATCTTAATCGCTATTACTTAAAAGCCGCAAAAGTTGTTACTGATGATGCCGTTTTACTCGATCATGCAGTATTGGTCGAGCAAGGCAAAATTAGTGCTATTACCACGCAAATAGAGCCCGAAATCGAGGTAATAGAGTTAGGCGAACATAGCTTATTTCCGGGCTTTATCGATTTGCATATTCATGGCCGTGAAGGCTGCGATATTATGGACGGTACCCTTGAATCGCTTGAGACTATTTCTCGTTCTTTAGCAAAGCACGGCGTTACGGGTTTTGTTGGCACAACGGTGACCGCAGACTGGGACGTATCAATTCAAGCTTATAAAAATATGGCGACTGCTTATAAAAAAGGCTTGGCTGGTGCACAGTTACTGGGAACTTATAACGAAGGTCTATTCTTTGCAGAAGCGCATAAAGGGGCGCATAACGAGTCATTTTTTTTAGAGCTCACTAAACAGCGATTTGATGAAATTTATGCAGCATGTGAAGGTTGTTTAAGCTCATTTGCGTTAGCGCCAGAACTACTTAAATCACCCGACATGATCCGCTATATCACCGATAAAGGTGTGCGTGTGATGCTGGGTCATACAGATGCTAATTTTGAACAAACAACACAAGCTCTTGCCCATGGTGCCTGCGGTGGTGTGCATATTTTTAATGGTATGCGCGGTATTCATCATCGTGATCCCGGTTGTACCGGCGCACTATTAATGGACAAGGATGCAATGGTTGAGCTTATTCCTGATGGTATTCATTTGCACCCGAGCATAATGAACATGGTATATCGTTTAAAAGGAGCAGATAAAATTGCTCTAATTACAGACTGTGTGAGCGCTGGAGGTTTACAAGATGGTCGCTACCGTTTAGGTGAGCTTCCTATTGTGGTTGAGCAAGGTGTTGCGCGAACTGAAAGCGGCTCTTTAGCTGGCAGCACATTAACCATGGAAGTGGGCGTTGAACGATTCTATAGCCTAACCGACGCGAGCCTAGTTGAAGCAACTAAAATGGCGAGTTTAGTACCCGCTGAGTTTTTAAATAAAGCGGAGCAAATAGGGAGTATTGCGGTAGGTAAACAGGCTAATTTTGCCCTGCTCGATAAAGACTTTTCTGTTCAAGCAACAATCTGTGCGGGTAAGCAAATCTTTTAAAAGTTAAGTGAGAATGCAGGCAAAAGTATTCGATGCCATTGTTATTGGCAGTGGCATTACTGGCGGCTGGGCTGCTAAAGAACTAACCGAAAAAGGACTCAATGTACTGCTACTGGAACGTGGCAGGCAGGTTGTGCACGGTACAGACTATATCACTGCCTTTAAAGAAGATTGGCAACTGCCATTTCGCGACAGGCCCAGCTTACTAGAAAAACAGAATCAAGCTAAACAAGCACGCACTGGCTATGCCACCAAGCAATCAATAAAACATTGGTTTGTGAATGATTTGCAGCACCCTTATCAAGAATCGCAACGTTTTGATTGGATCCGAGGATATCACCTTGGTGGGCGCTCATTAACTTGGGGGCGGCAATGCTTACGCTTCAGTGATATTGATTTTGCAGCCAACAAACAAGATGGTCACGGCGTTGATTGGCCAGTGCGCTACAAAGATATAGCGCCATGGTACGATAAAGTCGAAGCCTACATTGGGGTTATTGGCGAAGCGCTGAACTTACCTCAGCTACCTGACGGACCTTACTTGCCTCCCTTCGCACTTAATGCAGTAGAACAGCAACTTAAACAAAGTTTATTAACCCACTACACTAATCGGCACCTAACAATCGGGCGAGTGGCGCATTTAACCAAGGCAAAACCTGAGCAAGGTCGTGCCGTATGCAGCAAGCGCAACCGCTGTATGCGTGGTTGCCCAACCGGTAGTTACTTTAGTAGTTTAGCCTCGACCTTACCTGCAGCGATGCGTACTGGGCGACTCACTATTCAGACTCACTCCATTGCCAAAGAGATTATTTACAATCCAGATAGCGGGCAAGCCACAGGTGTGAAAGTAATTGATGCTGAATCTAAAAAAGAGCGTATCGAGCGAGCGAACATCATTTTTTGCTGTGCATCAACGGTAGCCACAACAGCCTTGTTATTAAATTCAACCTCTGCACGTTTCCCAAATGGCTTAGGGAACGATAGTGGAGAGCTTGGCCATAACCTCATGGATCACCATTTTAGGGTTGGTGCAACGGGTGAACCAAAAGGTTTTGCTGAGGACTTTAATGATGGCGACAGACCCGTTGGTTTTCATATCCCGCGTTTTCGAAACCTTGATGATAACGAGCAGCATAGCTTTATTCGCGGCTATGGCTATCAAGGATACGCAACACGCAAAGATTGGCGACGGGGCTTTAAAGAACTTAGCTTTGGTAAGGCTTTTCGAGAAGAACTTGCCAAACCTGGGCCTTGGCAAGTTGCATTGATAGGTTTTGGTGAATGCCTGCCTTATCATCGTAATAAAATGAGCTTAGATCCGGTATTAAAAGATCAATGGGGATTACCTTTAGTTAATTTCGATTGCCAATTTGGTGAAAACGAACAGCGAATGCGCGAGGATATGAAAGCGCAAGCTGTCGAGATGCTAACCAAAGCAGGTTACCAAAATGTGCAAGCTTACGATAAAGGCTCAGCACCGGGGCAAGCTATTCACGAGATGGGAACCGCGCGAATGGGGCATGATGCTAAAAGCTCAGTGCTTAACCGTTATAACCAAATTCATAGTGTGCGTAACGTCTATGTCACTGATGGCTCGTTTATGTGCTCGTCGGCTTATCAGAATCCTTCGTTAACCTATATGGCATTTACTGCAAGAGCCGCTGATCATGCTGTACGGCATTATCAAAATGGAGTGTTTAATGGCTGATCTACAAAGGCGAAATGCGATTAAATGTTTAGCAGCATTATTAGGTGTCGCTATTACGCCAGTGGCTGCGACTCAATTATTTGATAAAACGGATGATAGCCATTTTGAGGTACTTAAAGCTGCGGCGCATCGGGATGTGGTCACGCAAATGCAGGCGGTTATTTTAGAGCTAGAGTCAAATGAGCAGCTGTACTTTGATTTAGTCGCATTTACAGATTTAATGCTAGCAAATACGCTAAATGCGGCTGAACGCACTTCATGTTTAAAAGGCGCAGAGCTGATTGCTGCAGGTGATCTTTCATTGCCGCAATTAGCATGTAAGCTCAAAGGTTTATTTTCTATATCGTTGCAACAGCAACAGCAAATAATGGCGCAGCAAGCCCTATCTATTTCAGAAGTAAGCCCTGACAAGCGTGACGAGTATTTAATTTATAAGTGTATTTTTACCGTGCGTGAATTTTTGTTATTGGGATATTTCACATCAGAAAAATTGCAGGCTAGTTAAATATCTAAATAACTGAGCCTGCGAAGACGTTACTAACGCCAACTTGTTAGCTTGTGACCAATCAGCGCGTAATAAAGAATAAACGCATAGCAGGGGATCAACAAATAGTAAGCTTGTTGTGCATTGCCTGTGTACTGTGCAAATACACCGTATACCAAAGGTAACAAAGCACCACCAGAAATACCCATAATGAGTAATGCCGCGCCAGTTTGGGTTTTATCGCCAAGGTTTGCAAGGGCCATAGGCCAAATCGTTGGCCATACCAGCGCATTTGATAAGCCAAGTAACGCAACAAATAACACGGTATCTGGAAAGCTGTTATCAGCAAGCCAAAAGAGTACTAAGTTTGCAATCGTTGTTTGTTGTGGATCAATCAAAATAATGCCAAACGAAAACACACAACCAGTGAACGCAGAAAATATCAGCGCCTGTTGCTGACTAAAAAAGCGGGGAATTAACACAATACCTAAAACATAACCAAGCACCATAAAGCCCATGGTGTAAGAGGTGAGCTCAGCGAACTGCAATACCTCTTGCTCTTTGCCGTAAAGGCCAATGGTGTCGCCAGCAATGACTTCGGCACCTATGTAAAAGAATAGGGCTATCACGCCTAAAACTAAGTGTGGAAATTGCAGAACTGATTTACTCTCGCTGTTGTTACTTGATTGTGGTTGCTCGATATCAGGTAAGGGGGCTAGCATGATTAAAGCTGCTAAAATGGCTAACGCAATTGCCATTACAAAATAAGGTGTGATTAAACGATTTGCCAGTTCTTGTAACTGTAATTGCTTTTGAATGCTGTTCAATTGAGCAAGGGCTTCTGGACTAAAGCTAGCAATATCGCTAAACACAATCGCAGAGAAGAGCAGTGGAGCCACCACACCTGCGCTTTTATTAAGAATACCCATAATACTAATGCGCACGGCTGCAGTGTCTTTAGATCCAATTAGCACGATGTAAGGATTCGCAGCGGTTTGTAGTAAGGTGAGGCCACTACCTAGGGTAAATAAAGCAACTAAAAATAACCAATACGCTTGAGTTTGTGCCGCAGGAATAAACAACAGTGCGCCTAATGCCATGGTGCCTAAACCAAACGACATACCATGCTTATAACTGAAGATTTGTAATATCTTAGCGCTTGGCAGTGCCATCACGGTATAGGCAATATAAAACACCAGAGTCACCATGTAGGCTTCTATATGGTTGAGATCGCAGACCATTTGTAAAAATGGGATCAAGGAGCCATTAAGCCAAGTTATAAAGCCAAATAAGAAAAACAAGCCACCAATGATCAACATCGGCAGTAACTGCGTGCGGTTGGTGTGTTCTGTTTGCTCTAACAGTGAGCTTTGTGTTGTCATTTTTGTCACCAAATAAGTTTATTGTGAAACAATCATAAAACAAGTTTCGTAAGTTTTGAAGGTTTTATTTTATTTCGAAACTAAGTTTGGCTTTAAAACTGTAAATTGTGTAATATTGAACTACAAATTTGAAAGCAGCTATTAAAACAACAGGCCAGCTATGCTAACCACAATAGAAAGAAGACAAAAAATCGTCCTGATGACCGAGGAACATGGCAAAGTAAACGTTAAAGAACTTGCTAAAACCTTTGATATTTCGGAGGTTAGCATTCGCCACGATCTTAACGAGCTAGGTAAACGTGGCTTAGTTGTTCGTTCGCGTGGCGGAGCAATTGCTTGCGATAAACTCGCTAAAGAGCTTTCGGTGAAAGATAAGCATAATGAAAACTACGCTGTGAAAGTGCTATTAGCTAAAGCTGTAGCAAACTTAGTTGATGATGGCGACTCATTAATTATTGATTCTGGCACCACCACAGAAGAAGTTGCCAAAGCATTAACCAATAAGCAGGGCCTTACGGTGATGACAAACGGCCTTAATATAGCCCATGTGCTGGCTGATATTGATGATGCAAATGTGTTTATGCTGGGTGGACAATTACGAAAGAAATCAATGTCTTTCTATTCAAATGAAGTTGAACAAGCACTCAGTAAGTATAACTTTAAAAAGGTTATTTTAGGGGTTGATGGTATCGACTCGGAAGCGGGGATCACCACCCATTATGAGCCTGAGGCAATGTTGAATCGAACTATGTGTACCCGTGCAGATAAAGTTATTGCTGTGACCGACTCAAGTAAATTTGGTAAGCGTGCCTTGTATAATGTACTACCTCTAAAATCAATCGATGTGCTGGTTACAGACAAAAATATGCCAGCGGAGTTCATTGAATCATTAACGAGCTTAGGTATCGAGGTGATTACAGTTTAACTTTCCAGTTAAAAATAATTGCAAAAAGGTGGCTTTAGCTGCCTTTTTTATTATCTAAAAAGACCAAACTAGCCCACCTCACAGAAAATCTTCGAAAAAAAATATTATCGAAACTTTCGAAATTAAAACCTTATCTTTAAAGGCGTTCAGCGCCTTTTTTATTATTTTGAAATACCGTTTCGTAACTATCGAAAGTTTCGCTAGGTAATTAATTGTTGATAGATTGTTTCGTTTTGTTATAAATTAAATGTAAGGCCTTACTCATTACCATTTTTATGGTGAAGAAATCTGAACATTTAAAAACAGGAAATCATCATGGCAACAACAACTAGAAAAAAATATTTGAGTGTGCTGATAAGCTCAATTCTGGCTTCATCAGTCAGTTTCGCCACAACTGCTCAACAACAAGAAAACGATAGTAAGGCCGAAGAAGATGTTGAGGTTATTGAGGTCACAGGGATCCGTAGCAGTATTAAAGAATCAAACTTTCGAAAGAAGGAAGCAACGACAGTAGTAGATGTTGTTGTTGCAGATGACATCGGTAAGTTCCCTGATGAAAATTTAGCCGAGGCATTACAGCGTATTCCAGGAATTACGATTACTCGTAATGGGGGGGAAGGGCAAAATATCCTCGTGCGTGGCTTAGGTGGCGGCTACAACATTACCACTTTGAATGGTCGTAAACTGGCTTCTGAAAACTCAGGACGTGACTTTAACTTTGACACAATTGCCTCAGAGTTAGTGGGAGCGCTTCAGGTTTATAAGTCGCCAGAAGCACGTTTAATTGAAGGGGGCATTGGTGCGGTTGTTGATATCGAAACTCGTAAACCATTAGATCAAGATGGCTTTACTTTGAGTGCTTCTGCAAAAGGGATTTATGAATCGCGAACCGGCGATGTACACCCGCATGCTTCGTTCATCATAGGTGACAATTTTAATGACGATACCTTTGGTGTGCTTTTCTCTGGTGCTTATTCAAAGAAAACCTTACGTGCAGATACTTACTCAGCAAGCGGCTTTTTTGATGAAGAAGAAGGTTGGGGGGCAGACAGCGCGGGTGTGCCAGTCGACATGAATGGCAACGGAGAAATTGATGGGCAAAGTGAAATATTTGCCTCAAAAATCCCGAGTTACATGTATTTTGCCAACGCGCAGGATGTGCGTGAACGCGTCGGTGCGACGTTAGCAATGCAGTGGCGCCCAACTGATACCCTCGATATTAACTTCGATGCCCTTTATTCACGTTACAACACCGATGGTCATCGCTATCAAATCGGTTTTGTTAACTACGATGAAAGCTGGACGCCAGGCACGCCAGTCTTTACCGATGCAGAATTTGATGACACAGGTCGAGTTGTTTCCATGACGCAAACCGGTAACACTATGGTGGAGTTACTCAACTTAACGAATCCACGTAAAACTGATACTTATCAGTTTGCCCTTAATGCAAAATGGTATCCAATGGATGGCCTAACACTGGCTATGGATGTTGCTCATTCAAAAGCGAAAAACGAAAACGGTGGTGATAACCGCTTTATTGTAGCGCGTGGTTTTATTGACTCTATAGGTATTGATTACAACACTGGCAACATGCTGCCAGATGTTACCTTATCGCCAGGCTTGACTGCGGATCAATCTTACGGAGCTCACTATAGCCGTAACACAGGTACAGGTGTTGAAGACACGGTTAATGACTTTAAGTTCACAGGTACGTTTGTGCCTGAAAGTGATTTGGTGACCCGTATCGACTTTGGTTTAACTTATCTTGAGCAAACTAAGAGCCAACTTGAATATGCATCAAAAAATGCCAGCCAATTTAGTAATGGTGGTCAATATTTAGAACGCGATGGTTATGAATTTGATGACAGCACTGTTGTGAATGTAGGTGACTTTAACCTATTTGAAATTCCAAGCGATGTGTTTGTTGAGGCCAATTTCGATAACTTCTTAGAAGGCGAAAGTAGTATTACACCTGAGCCTTGGCCAAGTTTTGATTACGATAAGTTACTTGCTTACTATCGTTCAATTAATGCTGAAGCAACTGATAAAAGTATCGTTGCATCGCTTAATTCATCAGGTACTTATGAGGTAACCGAAGAAGTCTTGACTGCATATGCGCAAGTGACGCTCGAAAGTACCCTTGCAAAAATGCCGTACATGTTAAATGTCGGTATTCGCGGCTCGCAAACTGAAGTAAGCTCAAAAGGGTCTGTTTACGATTTATCATTAATTGACTTACAAGATGATGGTAAACCACTTGAAAATGGTTGGCGTGAAACCGTTGAGCAATCATTTAAAGGGGATTACAGCAACATTTTACCCAGCATGAACTTTAAGCTTAGTATTACTGATGATTTGATTTACCGTTTCTCTGCGGCACAAGTTATTAGCCGTCCATCGTTAGGTTATTTACGCCCATGGCTTGCGCCAAACTTTGATACTTACCGTGAAGGTTTACCTCAACTTTCTATGGGCGATTCATCGTTAACGCCTGAAGAAGCCAATCAAGCCGATATGACACTAGAGTGGTACTTTGAAGACAGTAGCTCGTTAAGTGGTGGGGTGTTTGTAAAAGACCTAAAATCATTTATCGATTACGTTGAAAGTCCTGTTGAAATCGAAGGTGTGCGCTACTTTGCATCTTACCCGGGTAAGAGTAAATATGGTGCGACTATCAAAGGTGCTGAGTTTGCTTATCAGCAATCACTAGAAAACTTACTGCCTGAACCTTTCAATGGTTTAGGGTTTCAACTTAACTACACCTATGTTGATAGCAGCTACGATGAGCCAGAACTGAAAGAGTCAGGCTTACCATTTAGAGGTATGTCGAAAAACTCTTATAATGCTGTGGTTTACTATGAACAATATGGCTTCCAAGCGCGTTTAGCTTATAACTGGCGTAGTAAATTCTTGTCGGATCCAGATGCGTGGGGTGGCCCTTATTGGATCTCTGATTATGGTCAGTTAGATGCCAGCATGAGCTATAACATCAGTGATCAATTCACTGTGTTTGCTGAAGCTACTAACTTAACGAATGAGCGTTATTGGGGTTACACCAAACGCACTGACCAAGTGAGTTATCTTGAGCGCTTTGGTACTCAAGTCGCCTTGGGTGTTCGAGCTAGTTTCTAATCTTTGAATTCCCAGTTGTTAGTGTTGTTCAAGCGCCTGCAAAGGCGCTTTTATTTTAAAATGAGGTTGTTATGGCAGGAATTAGTGTTTGGCAATTAGCCATTATTGCTGCAATTGTGGTGCTGTTATTTGGCACAAAAAAGTTATCCCGAATAGGTGGAGATTTAGGGACGTCAGTCAAAGGGTTTAAACGCGCTATGCAAGATAAACCCAATGATGAAGTTTAGTTCGCGATGACGATTAAATTATATTACTGCCTTGTTCAGGATCGCGAGATTGATCGGCTTGTTCGCGAATATCATCGGCGTCACTGCTAACGTCATCAAGGCTATGATCGTCGAGTGATTTTGGTGTTTGTTGCTCAGCGGTTGCATTGATACTTGGTTGCTCTGTATCGTTCTCGCTATTTAAAATAATACGTTCACGGGCGTCATCTGGCATACTAATTTGCTCTTCTAAGTAGGTATTTACTAGCTCTCGCATCAACTGTGAGGCTACCTTGATATGACTATGTTCTGCACTATTTACCCAAAAATAAATAGTTAAATTCAGTGTCGCTGAACCTAGTGAGTCAATCAGAACTTGGCTGGGTGGATCATTAATAACTGCGGGATGTTGATTGACCACTTTCATTGCTAATTGCTGGGCATAGCGAATGTCATTATCATAACCAATACCTACTGCAAAGTGGCCGCGCATTTTAGGGTTAGCAGTTAGATTTTTAATAACGTTTTTATATACAGTCGCATTGGGAATTTGAATATGATTACCATCAAAGTCAACTAAGGTGGTAGCGCGGGCTGTAACCTTTTTAACTACCCCTAAACGACCATCGACTTCAATAACATCATCAATACGAAAGGGGCGTTGCACACTGAGCAGCATGCTTGAGATAAAGTTTTCGGCGATATCGCGAAAAGCAAAACCTAAAATAAGCCCGACTAATCCAGTACCACTCATAATCGCCACAGCAAAACTGGTGAGCCCAGCTAGACGCAAAAATAAGTACACACCAAACAAAATTATAATGATACTAAAAAAGCGCCTCGTGACGACATGTAAGAGTTTGCTTTCACTTACAAAACCAAGTGGTTTTATCAATAGATAGGATAACGGACGGGCCAATAAATAGCAGATAATGATGGCTACAATACCTAATGTCAGGGCGGGTAACATTTGCCATGTAGTATGTAAAAAATGCGTAACCTGAGAATTTAAGTCTTGCCAAGATAAGCTTTCTAAGACTGGTTGCGATGCTACGGAAAGTGTTGGTGTAACTAAGTTATGTATTTGATTTTTTAATATTAAATAATAATTCATCGCACCACTCCATGGGTTTATTTGCAGTTTTTATAAGCTTAGCTTAATGCAAATCAGACGCCATTATTACTGGCAAGTTGTTTGCTACTTTATATCCATTAAGGCAAATTTTTAGGTCACTTATGACTAAGAATAATCGTGGTTTCAAAGCTCGTTCACCCATGGAGATCCCAATTCGAGGCTGGTGGGACATTAGCAAGCGGGTTTATCACAACCTATCACAAGACAACTTATCTTTCGTGGCGGCGGGTGTGGCATTTTATGCTCTGCTTGCGATCTTTCCTGCATTAGCCGCTACAGTCTCTGTTTACGCTTATTTTGCGTCCCCGACCGATATCCATGAGCAGCTTGATAAAGTCACAGCTATTTTACCAACAAGTAGTCGAGACATTATTTTGCTACAGGTTGCAGAGGTGACTCAGCAATCGCAAAAGGTGTTAAGTGTTAGTGCCATAGGGACTTTATTGTTAACGATTTGGAGTAGCAGTAAGGGCTGTCAGGCGCTAATAACAGCCTGTAATATCACTTATCATCAGCATAACAAACGACAATTTTTTATGGCGTTACTGGTACGCTTTTTATTTTCGCTAGGTGCCATTGTTGTTGCGCTGGTGGCCTTATTGATCATCGGTATTTTACCGATTGTGCTTAACCTAGTTGGTTTAACAGAGCTCATTGATTTGTTGATCAAGCTCATTACGTGGCCATTGTTAGCCATCACTTTTAATTGCGCTTTGGCATTTTTATATCGTTATGCGCCTCATCGAACTCCGGCAAAATGGCGCTGGATCACACCAGGCTCAATACTGGCTACTTTGCTGTGGATCATCGCATCAATTGGTTTTTCATATTATGTCTCCCAATTTGCAAGCTATAACGAAACGTATGGCTCATTAGGTGGAGTAGTGATTATGTTGATGTGGCTCTATATCAGCGCATACATCATTATTTTTGGTGCAGCAATCAATGCCAGTGCCGAGCAGCAAACTGTGGTTGATAGCACTATAGGGCCTGAGAAAGAGGTGGGTCAACGCGGAGCGACTGTGGCGGATGAATTAACCAAGCAGCAAAATAAACATTCTCTTAAACAGAATGATTAGCGCGAATTTTACTCATGGTTGTTAACTAAATTAGCTCCTACAATTATTTCATACAATTTACGGGAGTAAAGTTATGAATGTGATTCAACAGTTAAATAGCCATGCCACACAAGATGGTGATGGCGTAAACATTAGCCGTATTCCGGGCTTTGATGGCAAGTATTTAGATCCCTTTTTAATGATCGATGAGCTTAAGTCAGATGATCACAGTGATTTTATGGGTGGTTTTCCTGCGCATCCTCACCGTGGTATTGAAACTTTTACGTATATTATTAAAGGCGGCTTCGAGCACCAAGACCAAATGGGCAACAAAAAAGCCATCCGTGCTGGCGATGTGCAGTGGATGAGTACTGGTTTTGGTGTAATCCACAGTGAAATGCCTTTGGCAGATGCCAAAGAGGGTATGCATGGCTTTCAGATTTGGTTAAATATGCCAAGTGCTGAGAAGCTTAGAAAACCGCGTTACCAAGATACCACTGAAGCGCCGGCGCCAACGACTCGAAATGAGCAGGGCGTTGAGCTAAAAGCGTTAGCTGGAAGCTGGGAGTTTGCTGATGAAAATCAGGTTTCTAGCCTACAAGATCTCGCCGCTAACGGCATGCTTGCCGATGTGACTTTACCGGCTGGAACACAGTTTTACCATGCACCGCTTACACAAACTAAGGTGATGCTTTATATCCACACAGGTGAAATTCATACTGAGCAGGGTGGGCCAGTTAAAGCAGGCAGCTTACTTATTTTGGAGCCTGGTAGTGATATTGAATTTAACTCTCAAACTGGTGCGGGCGTGTTGTTGCTTGCTGGTGAGCCGCTTAAGCAACCAATCGCGCATATGGGTCCGTTTGTAATGACAACACAAGCTGAGTTACAGCAAGCAGTACGTGACTATCAGTTAGGTAAATTTGGCACTCTATAGGAGGTTATTGTGGGATTACTCGTAAATGGCCAATGGCAAGATAAATGGTACGACACCGATAACAATCAAGGTGAATTCAAGCGTGAGGCGGCCCAGTTACGTAATTGGGTCACCGCAGATGGTAGTGCGGGAGAAAGCGGTGATGCAGGCTTTAAAGCAGAAAAAGATCGCTATCATCTTTATGTATCTTTGGCCTGTCCTTGGGCACACCGCACCTTGATATTTCGTCATTTAAAAGGCCTTGAAGACTATATTAGTGTATCTGTAGTAAGCCCTGACATGCTTGAACATGGTTGGACATTTGACAAAGATAATCACAGTACGGGGGATGCATTATTCAATACTGATTATTTGCACCAAATTTATACTCGTAATAAACCTGACTACTCTGGTCGCGTAACAGTTCCTGTGCTTTGGGATAAAAAGTCTCAGCGTATCGTGAGTAATGAGTCTGCAGAGATTATTCGCATGTTTAACAGTGCATTTAATGATCTAACAGGCAATGAGCGCGACTTTTACCCTGCGTCGTTGCGTACTGAAATTGATGAAATTAATGATCTTGTTTATAACAATATCAATAACGGTGTTTATCGTGCTGGCTTTGCGACAACGCAAGAAGCCTATGAAGATGCATATGACGACTTATTTGCTGCCCTTGATAAAATTGAGCTGCGTTTGACAGATAATCGTTATCTAGTGGGTGATACATTGACTGAAGCTGACTGGCGACTGTTTACCACTTTAATTCGCTTCGACAGTGTTTACGTGGGTCACTTTAAATGTAATTTGCGTACCATCGAAAGTTACCCTGCGATCAGCAATTATTTGCGTGAGTTATATCAAACTGAAGGAGTGAGTAAGACGGTTGATTTTTACCATATTAAACGCCATTACTACTTCAGCCACACGATGATTAACCCAACGCAGATCGTGCCTAAAGGGCCGGCAATAGACTACTCGCGCCCACACAATCGAGGATAAAAAGTGACTAAAACTAACAGTTTAATTTAGCAATTAAGCTGTTAGTTATAACTATCCATGACCTTGCTAATTGTGTCGATGCCAAACATCACTTTTTGAATAAATGACTCTGAACTTTTCACTAAATTAAAATTAGGGTGCTGTGACCAAATTGCTTGTAGTTTGTCATCAAGCAAGATAGCTTGCTGATCAGATTCGTTTCTTACTGGATTGTTAGAGTGAATGCTTTGCCCAGATTTCGCAGCAGTTTCAAAAAAGATCACCGCATCGTATTGGTTGAGTTCTATTTGTAGGCTGGTATTTAAGCATTGAAAAAACTCATCTTGTTCACCAGGCCAATAGGCAAGCCCATCTAAACTGCCACGATCGCAAAGCATCAAACGATTTGGATGCATGGTTCGCTGAATATGTTCTAGGTGTTTTTGTAAGCTGAAAATGGCTTGCTGGTGTGCTTTGATAAGATGAGGTGAGTCACTACGTTCTATTCCGCCACCAAAAAGCATGGTTGCTGACTCTGGTACCACGACAATTTGTTTAGAAAATTCTCGTCTTAGCAAGTCGATGGCTGTTGTTTTTCCACCACCTGGACCACCTGTTAATACAATCCTTTTTTTCACCTTAAGTTTCCACACATAGCTAGTTTGTGTTTAAGGTAATGAAAATAGCTTGTAAAGAGAAGTAAAAAACAAACTTTACATGATAAAGATCACAACAAGCGTAATAACCAGCTAAAGCGACTGACTTGTTTAAGTTTACCGTCTTTGTTATCTGAGTTATTGAGAGCTTCGTAGCCCATACCTGCAGTGAACGCACTGGCAATACCGACTTTACTTACAGCAAATCGCTTTAATCTGTACTTAAATGCCTGATGATGCTGACGTTTAATCTCATCTTGCAGATCCATTTGTTGACTAAGCTCAGTTACTTTATGCTGTGGCTTATTGATAAAATAATCAATTAACATCACTCATCCTCATTTAATATTCAATAATTGACGAACACTTTTAAGAGTGTGATCAAAACCAATCTTACTACTTACATAACCAATGTTTTTCCAAAGCCAAGCAAGGCAAAGTAGTTGTAATGCAATCAGTGAGATAGCTGATAGCCACAATGATTGGCTAAAACTGAATATGGCGATACCCACGGTAGCAAGTAAACCAGCCCAAAGCAGTACTAACCCTCCAGCAAAACAAACAAGTAAGATAATAGTTAAGGCGAGAGAGCGTGTTGATAGGCGCCACTCAGCAGCTGCAATCTTTTTGCAAGTACCTGTTTGTTTACGGTAGTCAATGTATAGCTGTTTGGCGTAATCAGATAATTTAGCAAGATGATCTTGCCACTGATCAGCGTTTGGCGGCTGATCAGTGGCACCTTGCGTTTTCTCATCTGTAGATTGAGAAGGCTGCATAACAATTACTTACGACGAATAAGCGCAGATACTAACATGCCTGCAGCAAAGGCAATACCCGCTGTTGCAAGTGGGTTTTCTGATGCAAGCTGACGAGTTTTACCACTGTATTCGTTAATTTTAGCACGTGCTACAGCTTGTTTTTCAGAAAGCGTTTGGGCAGAGCTAGACGCACCTTGACGTACACTTTGCTCGGCACTTGCAGCACGCGTTGATAATGCATCTACAGCGTGATGTGCTGCTTCAGTTGCTTTTTCTGTAAATGGCGCCTCTACTTGAGCCGCTTTCGAGTTTGCACTGCTGTCCGTTGCTGTACTTGTGTTCGATTTTGAAGTTGCGGTAGTCATAATCATTCCTTAAAAAATTGCCATTGAATTGGTAGCTAGTCTGTCGCAACCTTTATACCAAATTGCAAAATGTATATTTT
>NZ_JAKEVN010000033.1:0-34399 GCF_022398505.1 Pseudoalteromonas sp. Isolate3
TATTTGTTGTGAGTAAAAATAAAAATTATAAGCTGTTTAGGATAGGGAAATGACCAAGCTAACTTACCTTGCATTGCTACTTTGTTCGCAATCACTTTTAGCCACAGAAAATACGACACATTACAACCAATTTGGTGATGCGACACTTTTGAGTTCGCAACAGATTAACTACGACAAAACTTATTTTACTAGCCGCAATGAAAACAATTCGCATGCAAATTTAGACAGAGCTTCAAGGCTAAACTTATCCAATGCTCTTGCCGATGAAAGCCTAGAATTAACATCTGTATATCGTCGTTACTCTTTGGGTAATTCAACAGGTCTTAATGGTCTTTATTCTGTTGACTTGCACGGTAATGGCAATAAGCAAATTATTTCGGTGTAACAAAACGATTTTAATATTATTGAGTATAAAGACAATCAATATTCAGTCGTTGAAGGTTTCGATTCTCAGGATTACATCACTGATAGTACATTGGTAAAAAACATTGCCGATGATACATATTATTTAATACTTATGACGAGCAATCAGATAGTAAAAATTAACTTACTAACAATGAAAGTCGAAAGTACAAAGGAAGTAATTTCTAGCCAATCAGTTATGGCAAGAGATATTAATAACGACGGTCAGGACGAGCTTATTGCTATTGCCAATAGCCAAATTTTAATACTAGACCAGTCAGACCTTTCAGTTATTTCCCAACTTGAGTATTACGGTAACAAATTTGTTGTTGGCTCGTTTACCGAACAAAATGTTCACGAATTAATGCTTGAAGATGGCAAGTTGTATCGTATCTCTGAAAATACAATAGATTATATAAAAACATTGAGTACTCAACTCACTGGTATCCATTTACAAAGTGTTGATACTAACCAAGATGGCTTAGATGAAGTAATCAATGGAAATGCTTGGTACTCGATTGAACTAATTAGTCCAAATACAGACAGTATTGTGTGGACAGCGAATAGCGATTTAGATATTTCAAGAGTTATAGTTGCAGATATCAATAATGATGGCGCCCAAGACCTCGTATATGGCGATGGTCAATGGGGACAAATACATGCTTTGTCTTTAAGTACAGGTCAGGAGTTTTGGCAGATCAATAACCCTGAACACAGTGTTTCAAGTATTTTGGTGGACGATTTTAACCTAGATGGCAAAACAGATATTGCGTGGGGAGCTGGTTATACGTCTTCAGGTAGTGATGGGTTTCATATTTATACTGTTGAAGACAAGTCTAAGCAATGGTCGCAAACGATCTTTAGCTATTCGCAGTTTTTATTAGGCCTTGCTGATATTGACGGTAAAGGTGGAATTGATGCCATTTTTTCTGAAAATGGCACAAATAAACTTCAAATTGTCGATATCGAAACAAATGAGCAATTGCTAACTAACGTTGATTTAACAGATGGCTGGAATGATTATCAGTATGTGGTTACAGCTGATTTATTCAATGATGGTAAAAACTATTTAATCGTAGCAGGGTCAGAAACTTACACAGGAAACATACAAGTATTTTCGCCAGAAAATGGAAACTTACTGTACACGGTACCTTTTGAAAGTGGCGACCAAATTTCAACGATTGAAGCCTATGATATCAATCAAGATGGTTTCTTAGAGCTAATTGTTGGCAATGGCGCATCGCATACCGGAAGTGAAGGCTCTTATATACGAGTTTTTAACGGACAAACCGGTGAACTAATTAAGCGTTCACCTCGTTTACAGGACTTTTGGAGTGGGGTTTCTGGCATAGTTGCAGGCATAGATACACAAGAAAGTAATAAAGAACTATTTGCTTTAACCGCTAACCAATTAGTTAAATATAACTACACTGATAATAGTGTAACTAATTACTCTTTAAACGGCAGTTTTAAGTCGCTAGAGGGGGTTGTTATCGGTGGTAAAAAAGTACTCTATGCTGCTGATCAATATGGTCTTTTATTCTCTTTGACAGAATCAGGAGAAAAGTCAGAAGTTGCGAAACTATGTGACAATTCATTAAACAATATAGTGTCTACACGCGCAGGCTTCATTTTATTTAGTTGTGAAGATAAGTTTGGAGAGTATGACTTAAATAATGATGAACTGCTTTATGAAATAGCGCGTGCAAATCAACGCAGTTCTATCGTGAGTGCAACTTATAATGGTGTGGACTATTCATTGCTTTCAGGGAAGTCTATAGAGGTATTCTCGAATGAAGCGGCAGAACCTTTAGCTAAACCGCAAGATAGCGAGATCACATCTCATGTACTTGCGCCAGTCGAAGTTAATCTTAATTTAAGTAATATTGATTTTGTGGTATTTGAAAATAGCCCTAGCCTTGGTCAATTAACATTTATTGATCGTCAAACTGGACAGTTCACATATACCCCTAACGGCACTGTAGGTGTTGATGAATTAGCGTTTTATACAGTAAAAGGCCGTTCACGCTCTGAGCTAGCAAAGTTTAAAGCTACGTTAACTAATCAGGCTCCGGCCGTTGAAAACTCTACGATTACAACGCACTGGAATACACCTTTGATACTTAATCTGCCTGCTTCAGATGCAGACGATGAGCCGCTTATTTTTACTGTAAAAAATGAGCCTCAGCATGGTCAAATTGAGTTACTTGATCAAAATACGGGTGAAATAAAATACACGCCGAGTGGTGAATCATTACAGCCTGTTTCAATTACTTTTACCGCGAAAGATTCACTTGAAGAGACTGCGCTTGCCAATGTTGTTGTTGAATTAACAAATACAACACCAAAGGTTACAAATTTAAGTTATGAAACTTATTATTCAACGGTAGTTAATGGTCGTTTTATTGGCAATGACGAAGATAGTGATAAGTTAGAATTTGAACTAGTAACGAGCCCAAGTACTGGTGAGCTTAGTTTTGATAAGGATACTGGATTATTTGTCTACGAACCGGCAGGGGAGTCTTCTTACTCAGTAAACTTTAGTTATCGAGCAAAAGATAAATTTGCTTCATCAGATACTAAAACTGTAGTTATAGATATTGTTGGTAAAGCAGACAATTCTGGGTCAAGCTCTGATTCCGGCTCAGACTCAGGCGGTAGTATGTATTACTTAATGTCTTTGTTACTTGCTATGGTTGCGTGTAGACGTAAACTTAAAGTTTAGACATTATAAACTAATTGAATTTTGTAGGTGCTGTACCAATTAAATTGGTACAGCATTTTTTTGAAAGGTTAGCCTTACAAAAAAGACTCCTCAGAAGGCTTTAGTGTAGGTTCATCACCTACAACATAATTATTTAGAAGTTCAGCTGATAACTAAAGCGCTAACATTTTTACTAATCTAATGTTTGTCTACGAATCAGAAAATTCACATAGTACAAGGTTTTTTAATGTCTAATTTTCAACTACTTAATCTTTTACTATTGAGTGATGTAGCGATTTGGATGACGATTTCCTAGAGCAAGCTTATTGTTGATTAAATGTAAATGGTTAAACTCGTGCAAGTGTCAGCTTTCATGTGGTTTAGTAGTGATGAAAAGTCGCTCCTCTAAAGTTATATTTGTTATTACAGTAGTCATTGCCAGTTTAAGTTCGAGTGCATCCCAGTTACCAGGCGAAGTTAACTGGATGAAAGATGCAAAGTGGGGGATAAGTCATCATTACCTTGCTGGAGGTACTCTAGATAATGCATGGTATAAAATAACAGACTACAACGAATGGAATCACTACGTTAATGGTTTTGATGTCAACGATTATGCAGATAAAGCAGTCAAGCTTGGTTATAGCTATGTAATTTTTACGATTACTCAAAATAGAGGTTATTTATCGACCCCGAGTGATATTTACGACTTACACTCGCCAGCATGCCCAAGCAAAAAAGTTGCGCCTGGTTGTATCACCCAAGTTAACTCAAATCAGGCTGATTACACGCCAACCCGTGACCTTGTTTTGGATTTAGCCAAAGCACTTAAACGAAAAGGCATTAAGCTAATTGCTTATATACCTTCGCACTTAGGGGATAGGTGGACGGGTACAAAAACCAAAGCACCTTACCCTGATTGGTTTATAACCGGTTTTATCAGCGAAAGATCACAGGCTTGGGGAGCCAACATCGCTGGCTGGTGGTTTGATAATTGGTTTGAAGCAGATGAATCGAAACAAAAACTCGAGGCAAAGAATGCTTATTTCGTTGCTGATCAACTTGCTCAGTCTGTTCGAAGTGGCAACCCAAATGCGACGATCAGTTTTCATGCTGGTGATGAGCATAGCTTTGCACCCAAAGAACCACACAGCCAATACACATCAGGTAAAACTAACGAGTTACCTAAGGCACCTTCTTCTAAAAAAGTCATAACAGCTTTAGGTTCAAAAGTGCAGTGGCATGGATTTACCTATACCTCTTTAGTGGGATGGGGACAAGTAAAGAGCAGCTTAAAGTATTCGAACACAGAAATAGCTAACAGAGTAAAGCTAATTGTTGATGAAGGTGGGTTGATAACGTTAGATGTGGCTATCAATGCCGATGGCAGCTGGATTGCTGATCGTCTGGTGCAAATTCAGACTATTGGTAATGCACTTGGCACAACAAGTGACACCACCTATTCAAGCCTCGAGTTGGTAAATGATGATGATCCAAGGATACGTTATAGCGAAAGTGGATATTGGATCAGCGCGAGCCAAACAAATATGGGTGAGTATATGCAAGATAGGCACATTACAATGATTAATGGTGCTTACTTTAGTTATGATTTCCAAGGTTCAAGTATTGTATTTGCTACATCAAAAGCTGCTGATCAAGGTACTGTTGAGATTCTCATCGATGGTCAATATCAAGGACAGTTTTCAACTTTTGATGAAAATAACTTCCGTCAAGTGCAAAGTATTATATTTGAAAAACATGATTTATCAGCTGGGGCACACACTTTAATAGTGAAAAAGGTATCGGGTGACGTAATGGCAGTTGATCTCGTCTTATCTAAAAAATCTAAGAGGAGTTTTAAAAAAGACTCGTTTTAGTGATCCCAAACAAAGGGGGGAAGCCCCCTTTTTCCATAAATGTTTGATAACGAGCTAGGTTCATACTTTTTAATTCCTCGTACATTGAAACTCACAGAGCAGCTTACATTTCTTTTCACTGTCTGTTAAAAATAATGTTATATTTGTGTTCTTGCTAAAAAGTAATAAAATAATACAAATTACAAGTATAACGATCAGGTTTCAAGATGACATTACAAACAAACAGTCCGTTAGTAGAGCAGCGTGCCGACCCATTTGTGCATAAGCACAGCGATGGTTTTTATTATTTTACAGGTTCTGTACCAACTTATGACCGTATTGAGCTTCGTAAGTCTGAGACATTAGAAGGTTTAAAAGATGCTGAAACCTTTGATATTTGGTTTAAACACGACAGCGGACCAATGAGTCGTCATATCTGGGCGCCTGAAATTCATTATCTTGATGGCAAGTGGTATATCTACTTTGCAGCCAGTGAAGAAGATGATATTTGGGCGTTACGTCCATATGTACTTGAGTGTAAAGGTCAAGATCCGCTTAATGATGAGTGGGTTGAACTTGGCATGATGCAAACTGCTGAAGGTGATGAAAAGTCGTTCACTGACTTTTCTTTAGATGCCACCATTTTTGAAAATAACGGTAAGCGTTACTTCTGCTGGGCAGAAAAAACAGGCGGCCAATTTGCTGCATCAAACCTTTATTTAGCTGAAATGGAATCACCAATTAAACTAAAAACTGCACAGTTTATGCTGACTACGCCTGATTACGATTGGGAGCGCGTGGACTTTTGGGTTAACGAAGGCCCAGCAGTTCTAAAACATAACGGTAAAATCTTCATTGCTTTCTCTGCAAGCGCAACGGGTGCATGCTACTGCATGGGCTATATGGAAGCAGATGAAAATAGCGATTTACTTGATCGCAATTCGTGGACTAAAACACGTACGCCAGTGCTAGAGACGAATATTGAAAAGAAAATCTTTGGTCCGGGTCACAACTGTTTTACTGTTGCTGAAGATGGTGAAACGCCACTGTGTATTTACCATGCTCGTGACTATGAGCACGCAGTGGGTGAGCCGAGTGTGGTGCCAAAAACAGACACCCGTCCACTTGAGGAGATTATAAAAGATCCTCTTTATGATCCAAACCGTCACGCACGTGTGTTAGAAGTGAAGTATGACGAAAATGGTCGCCCGTTATTTGAACTCTATTAACTTTATAGAGCCGTAAACTCAGATCATAAAGCCACCTACTTGGGTGGCTTTTTTAGCTTTAAAGCTTGGTTAAGCAATGATAGCGGGGTACCAGTTTGCCAGCGTTACTCCAAATAAACCGATTAAGAACACGACAGATATAAACGCCATCAAACATGCCGTTCCGATTGTAATAAATTTATGGTTAGTTTGTTCAGCATAGCGGACAAGCTCGGCTATGAAAAGAGGTATCATGTAAGAGCAAAGACTAACGGCAAGCACGGCAGGTCCTGTGAATGTTTTGCTATCGACCCCTAAGCTGCCAAATACTAAAAACCATGCAAATATCAGTAATCTAAAAAACAACACACCATTAGCAGCGAGATATAAACGTATCGCCCAAGTTTTATGCGCATTGAAGTTACGAGCCCGCGCAGTTTTCACTGCAAATAGACTTGAGATGATAACCACTAAGCCGCCAAACATTGTCAGCGCATGCATCAAGGTGTTACCAACGGTGCCTCTTACTATCATTAAATACATGCCGGCAAATGAAATACAGCAAGCTAAAACAACGAATACACGGCCATTATATCGATGAAAGGTTTTGTATTTTGCACGTAATTTTTCAATAAGCTGTAAGCTTCCGCCAAGAATCATCACTACAGCAAATAATACATGCACTGCATACATCAAATTCCCCGTGGTATCATTTGCTACATAAGCGGTGTTGTTAAGTCGATTCCAACCAGATAGACCTGTGGTCATACTTGTCACTCCATAACCAAGAATGAGATAACCCACAAAGCAAATTTGTGCCAGTAATAAGCAAATAAACCAAAGCTTTTTACTGTATCTGAGCGCCTTCAAAGGTGTAAGTTTGCTATTTTTGTTAAACATCATCAATTCCATTACATTTTGCTAATACCGCAAATATAAAGGGCTAGAGAAATATTTCTTATCAAATTCGGAATTTGATCAATGAAATATTGTGTTTATTTATGACCGCCAATGCAGGGTTTGACACATTCACTAACAAACTCTTTTTGCCATGTTGATTTTGAAAAAGTAAACTTACCTGATTGGTAAATTATTCATCAAACTCCCAATTTAAGGTATGCAGAGTTATGCAAAATACTTCCCCTTATTACTTACTCGTTTTTGTTTGTATGGGGCTAATGTTGCTAAATGGCATGAAAAAAGATAAGCAGCTTATTCATTATCTGTTTGCTGTCTTTTGTGGTTCGCTTTGCATGGTTGGGGTGCAAAAAATCAGTGCACCGAGTATTGGTGTTTACAGCTATTTAATCGGTTTATTTACTTGTGCAACATGTAATATGTCTTGGCTTATATCACGCACTTTGTTTCGTGAGCACAAGCCTTTTTCCATGGTGCATATTGCTGTAGCCAGCACTATTGCAGGTTTGATTATGTTTAATCAAACTTGGCATTATTTGGTAAGTGTTGATGCGCAGATTTTCCCAGATAGCCAATTCATGTGGCGTTTAAAGCAAGGTATGGGTGAAATAACTGTGCTGCTATCTTCGAGTATTCTGGTGCTGTCCTTTTGGGAAGCATTACGAGGTTATAAAGGTAAAACACGAACGCAAAAGTGGCAGGCAACTATTTTTGCTAGTTGTTACTTTTTAGCAGTATTTAATGCCAGCATACTGCCTAAGTTTTTATTTAGTGAAAGCGAATTTCAACAGTTTGAGCCACTTATAATTACCACATCCGCCTTGTTAATCGTACTTGCAATGCAGTTAGTGATGTTTTTGCAAAAGCGTCCCCATCCTTGTGTAACTGAATCTGCTGAAATTGAAGAGGTGAACTCTGAAAGGGCAGTTCAAGCTACTAAAAAAATTGAGCCGTCAGAAAATAGAGAAATAGAGCCTGAGCTGACCAAGGGCATAGAAGCACTTATTATTAAGCAACAGGTTTATTTGCAAACTAATTTGAAAATTTCTGACTTTGCACAAGCTTTAGCAGTACCTGAGTATAAAATTAGCCGCGCTATTCGCCATCATTTTAAAGCCACTAATTTTAATTTATTTATTAATCAGTATCGAGTAAAGCATGCGCAAATGTTGCTCCTAAAAGACGAAGCAAGTCATTGGAGCATTCTAAGTATTGCACTTGAAAGTGGTTTTTCTTCGCTTGCTACTTTTAATCGTGTTTTTAAAAGCAGTGTAGGGATAAACCCCAATGAGTTTCGTAAGCAAAACGGCTCGTTAGCAGAACAAAAATTAATAGAGCTCGCTGATTAGGGTTGTTTTTGGCTTAAATGTGCTGCAATTACTTCAAACATGTTTTGTACTTCTATAGGCTTGGCTATGTAACCTTGCATCCCCGATTCTTTGGCTTTAGTTATGTCGGCTTCCATAGTATTGGCAGTCATGGCGATAATAGGAATATGGGCATACTTTGATTGCTTTTTAATTTTATTAGCAGCGGTATAACCATCCATTTTTGGCATTTGGCAGTCCATTAAAATACAATCGAAAGAGTCTTTTTCGACAGCTTCAATGGCCGCTATGCCATCCTCGGCGACATCAACAATAAATCCATTTGAGCGCAGTATTTGCGATGCGACTTGTTGGTTGAGGGGGTTGTCTTCAACAAGCAGTATTTTTGAGCCAGCAAACTTTTTAAAGCATGTGTTGTCTACACTGTTATCTTTTTTCGTGGCGATACCCATAACATGCTCAAGCGTTTTGAGTAGATTTCCTTTAATAATTGGCTTTAATAATATTTCTTCAACGGTTTTATTAAGTGTACTAAGGGTGTTTTTAACCTCTTGGTTTTCATAAGAAGCGAGAATAATGGTTTTTGTAATGTCGATAGAAAGCTGCTGTTTGAGGTTCTCCAAAATGTTATTTTGCTCATAGTTTAGAACATGCCAGTCTAAAAAAATAAAGTCATAGTCATGGCTAATACTGACTTCTAACAGTCTTTCATCTTTACAGTTAATAGTATGGGTGTTGATTTCTAATGTATTGAGCATATTCCGTAAAACTGCTTCAGGGCGGTTGCTTTGTTCAATAATAAGAGCATGCTTTTGTTTAAAAACGTTTGTGTCGTGAGTACTTTGTTTGGATGATTTAGCGAATGACACTGTAAAACTAAAGCAACTGCCTTTGTTTAATTGGCTTTTAACCTCAATGTTACCTCCCATAAGCTCGAGGATCTTTTTGCTAATAACAAGGCCAAGGCCTGTACCACCAAACTTACGTGTTGTAGAAACATCGGCTTGTGAAAAGGGCTTAAACACATTATTTACTTGCTCCTCAGACATGCCAATACCTTGATCAATCACCTGAAAATTAATACAAATACTTTTATTTGTTTGTGACTCTATCGCCATTTTAAGCATAACGTTTTTCTGATTTGAAAACTTAATTGCATTACTCAGTAAATTTAATAAAACTTGATTGAGCCTAAGAGTGTCACCGATTAAAAACTCAGGAATGCCATCATCAATATCAAAGATTACTTCAGTGTTATTTTGCTCAATTAAACTACTGACTAGATTTGCTAGATTTGCGAGGAAGTCATTTAGATTAAAATCACTATTTTCAAGTTCGAGTTTATTGGCTTCTATTTTAGAAAAGTCGAGAATGTCATTGATAACACCAAGCAACGATTTAGCTGAAAGCTGGATTTTTTCGACGTAATCATACTGTTTGTCAGTCAAATCGCTATTGAGAGCTAGGTGGGCCATACCTAAAATTGCATTCATAGGTGTGCGGATTTCATGACTCATATTTGCTAAAAACATCGATTTAGCTTGATTGGCGGCATCGGCTAATTCTTTTGCTTTATTTAAATCTTGGGTGCGAGTGATGACTTCTTTTTCTAGATTTTCGGCCGCATGTTTTAGCGTCATATTTGCTTCATATAACTCTAAGGACTTCTGTTCTAAAAGTGCTTCGGCTTCTTTTCTGGCCTTGCGCTCTCGTTCTATTCTTCGTTTGTAGAGTTCTTCATCCACATTAAGCTTCTTTTGTTAGGGTAAAAATGACAGATTGGAAGTTTTCGTCAATCTCGCTTTTAACTGTAATTACTTCATTAAAATGTTCACAGGCTCCCTCAATCAAGCCCTCAGCTAAACAAGCAAATGGGTTACCTGAGCGATAAAACATTTTCATCTCGTTCTTGCTAATTCGTTTTGTTTCAAAACTTGGTAACTCAGCATCGTGGTAGAGCTTTTTAACCTCAATATGCACGTGCCGGTCGATGGTATCAAGGAAGTCAAAAGTGCTTTCGACATTATTAAAGAAGTGTGGAAACAAAACAAAAAAGCGTTTTAACAAATACTTACCGTAGGCATGAACCAGCTCATTAACAGGTTTATTGATATGTCTGCTTAATGAGCTGACCAACATTAGCAGTTCTTTATTGTCGTAATTTCCAACGCTGGTGTAGGCGCCGTTTGAAGGAAGTGAGTTTTCTTCAATGATTTTGTCAGCCACCTCAAAAGAAAACTCATTTTCAACCATTTCTAAAAACTCGGTAAAGACGATACCTTTCATAAAGTAACTCAATAAAACGTCATACTAAAAGTTTAGATACAAACAAGGGTTTTACAATTTCTCTACTTACAATTTTTGTGTGGCTAGAGCTTTTAATTTGATTATTAATTAAAGGCTAGCAAGCAAACCTACTAAACAAGGTTATACTTTTTAATACTATCGTCTTTAGATTGCAGTTTGGTTTGGTATTTTATGGTGATTGGCTCGAGGATAAGAAAACGCTTATTGCTCGCTTTTACAGCTGCGTGTATTGCTATTCTGCTTGCGCAAACAATCATCAGGCAATTATGGATATTGCCAACCTTTGAAGCGATGACAAAGCAAAACGATAGGATTGATATTCAGCGAGTGGAGTCTCAACTTCAGCAAGAGATTGATGCGCTGTCAAAAATGGTTTTTGATAGCTCCGCTTGGGATACCATGTATGTGGCAGCGTACGAACGTGATACCCAGTGGTTTAATGATGATTATGTTATTGCTGACGCACTGCAACGTTTAGACGTGAATGGTTGGTATTTATATGATACGCAGGCAAATATTATCGGAGGTGGCAGTTTTAATAATGATTATCTGACTTACTCACCAAAGATCTTAGAAACCTCCCATTTGTTGAAAGAAAACGACTTAATAGTCTTATCTGATGATATAGCTAATAGCCAATCAGCGTTAGTTCATAAAGTCCGATTTATCACGATAGACAAATCTCCAGTCCTGACAATTGCTTACAATGTAACGAAGTCTGATGGCTCGGGTAAATTTGTAGGGACTTTGCTGCTGTGGAGCTTTATTGATGAAGGTTTTGTAGAAAATTTAACCCCAGGGTTAGCAAATGATATTCGCTTTTATGGCACGGACGAAGTGTTTAAATATAAAGATCATTTAACCAGAGTATTTGGTGATAATCGTAGCGTAATGGGTGCTTCCCAACATAATCGGCGTCTTTACTTAGGAGTTAATGACCAAAAGGGTAACTTGTTATTTGTACTTTCTATTAAATCGCGTGAGCGTACTTACGATCGAAGTTTGTTTGATAGCTCTTTAATCACTGGGTTATTTATTTCTGGCTCAGTGTTTATTTTGTTTTATTTATATATAAATCAACAGGTTTTGAAACCACTTAGAAAGCTTTATACATTAGTAAATTCAGCAATAAGCAATAACGATTTTAGTGCTAGAGACGAGTATTACGGTGATAACGAATTACACCAGCTCGGAAGGGGAATGAATGAGTTATTTACTCTGATTGAAAACCAACGTGAAGAAATATTTCTTCGCCATGAGAAGTTAAACCATATCAGTAATACAGACTCAATGACGGAGCTTGCTAATCGTAGGGCTCTAGATAAACACTTTGCAAAGCTTGCCAGTGATGCTGTATCAGCTAAACAGCCTATTTCATTGATCGTAGCTGATATCGATCACTTTAAACTCTACAATGACTTTTATGGGCATGATCAAGGTGACAAAGCGCTATGTGAGGTTGCCAATCTCCTTAAAGATAATACCAACCCAGACAATCACTTTGTTGCTCGATATGGCGGCGAAGAATTTGTAATTGTGCTCAGTAATACTGATAAGCAGGAGGCACTCAAAGTGGCAGAAACCCTGCGTAATGCTGTTGAATCAGCTCACATTACCCACCAAGGTCGCGAAGACTTAAGCTATGTTACTTTATCGATTGGCGTTGCCAGTAAAGCCACTAATGAGGCGTTTGATTCAGATAGTTTATTTAAAATAGCTGATAATGCGCTATATAAAGCCAAAAAGCAGGGGCGCAATTGCTGTGTTGCTGGTGATAAAGCTCAGCTATAGTCTAATAGCTGAGCTTTATTTTTTAAATTGCAACTAAGCTTTGCTCAAGCATTGCTTTAATTTGCTTAACAATTTTAGCTTCTGTTTCTGGCTCAAATTGTTGAATACGTGGGGTGTGAATATGCCCTGTAGGGATGTCTGAATTAAGCTCATCACGCAGGCGAATACTACGGTACGAAATTTCATTGGATAAGTAGCCGCCGCCACCGCCTTTTACCGCAATCGCACCTTCTAATTCTTTAAGTGATTTTGGCTCAAATGCTTTTTCAAGTGTAACGACTTTGTGGTTGTCGTTAATTATGAATGGCCCTTTAGCTTGTTGCATTTGCTTAACTGGTAAGCTGAATAACACAAATTCGTTACCAGGTAGTGGGCGGTCATTAAGGCTTGAAACCTTTGGGGCAGTGGCCGTGCCACCATAGATTATATTGGCGTTATCTGGCGCTGTTACACTGCGACGCTTACCTGGGAAGCGTTCAAGATCAAAGTCTTCTCTGCCCATACTAATAGTGGCGATCATATCGACATTATTAAGTGCGTAATAAGGTGCAAATAATGATTCGATGATACCTTGATCAAAGTCTTCATAGCGTACTGGCACCATCACTGTATTAATCTCAGCGCTTATGCCTTTATAATTTATAACTTGGCCATCAAGTAACAGGGCTGCGACACCTGACGGGTTGCTTTGATTAATATTTTTATCCAATAAGAAAGGATCAAAACCTGTAATCAAAATACGCTTATCGGTTTTTTTACTGTAATCAAGCTCTGTTCGGCCTCGGCTGCCATTTTCAAGCCTTGTTAATAATGCGGTTTGTTCACTGTCTGTCATTGCAAACTTTGGTTTGCTGGTGCGAATAATCTTGCTTGAAAGTAAACGTGCCCAATAGAGTTCGCGGTCGTCGAAACTGTTAGTTTTAATAATGCGGGCTTTCGCATCTCGCCATAATTGCTTGGCGTAGTCATCGATAAGGTCACTCGCCTGCTGGTAACTTGTGGTAGCTTGCCACTGTTTTTCAAATTGGTTTACTTCATCAGCAAAAGCATTCAACACCTTTGGCATGGCTTTGCTGGCTTTTTCAATACGCAGTTCTTCAACGGTTAAATCGGCTGCAAATGCAGAAAATGACGAGGCGATTAAGCTGGTGGCAAGTAAAACTTTTTTCATGATAATCCTATTTAGTTACAGCACGTTTAGTAGGCTTGAGTTAACTATCCTATGGATAAAAGCCCAGCGCAAATAAAATCGCTCAATACAGAACTGGAATAAAAATTAATTAATGGAGATAGCGGTTTTGATCAAAATCATTTCTCAAAGGGAAGGCTTTTGATATGTGAAAAAGAGTAATTAATTATCGTTTTTCGGTAATTGATGTTTGTTTTTTAACTTTGATAGTGCCATAGTGTTTTTTTACTAGAAGGATCGTGAACATGAAATTTGGTTCTATTGCAGTGGTTTCGCTGATTGTGATGTTATTAACTGGTTGTACAACAATTAAAATTGAGGAGTCTCATTTTTTATACCCCGATAAAAAAATAACAATGCAGGAAATACAAAGTGTTGATGGTACTGCCATAACGCAAAAGGTAACTTTAACTACCGATGATGGCATCAGCCTTAAAGGTACCCTTATTAAAGTTGCAGATGCTCGCGCCACTGTAATTTACTTTGGTGGTAACCAGTTTCGCGTTAGTGTCGCTGGTGGAGAACCTGCCAAGCTAATTTTACCTTTTCAGGTAAATATTTTAATGATGGATCATCGTGGTTATGGGCTTAGTTCAGGAGTACCCAGCGTGGCTAATCTACAAGCTGATGCATTACAGGTGTTTGATTATGTAAAAGGCAGAGCTGACTTAAATCACTTGCCTGTTGTGATCCATGGTCATTCTTTAGGAAGTATGATCGCAGGTTATGTTGCCAGTCAGCGCAATGTTGATGCTCTGGTACTCGAAGGTAGTGTGACAAATGTTGAACAGATGACAGCAGCACGAATTCCGTGGTTTGCTAAACCGTTTGTTAGCCTTGAGTTTAGTGAAGAGATTAACCAAGTCGATAATTTAAAAGCGTTACAAGTTTACCAAGCACCGCTATTAATAATCACAGGTGAAAAAGACACACAAACTCCACCTGAGTTAGCGAGAGCTTTATATCAACACGCAAAATCTCAGCAAAAGCAGATTTACATCGCAAAGGGGAAGCATCATTCAGATGCGTTAACAGGTAAGCAATTAGCGACTCATTATGAGCAACTTTTAAAACAAATAACATTGAGTAAATCGTCATGAAAAAAATTGTTTGGATGAGTACGCTGATCCTAAGCTTGCTAGTTTTTACGCTCCTTAGTTTGTTAGTTACAAGCATTATTGTGCTTTTTAGTGACAATGATGTTTTAAGCTTTACTCAAAGTAATGGTGCGCATATGTGGATTGGTCTTGAAGTCAGCGGATCTTGGCAGGGAATAGCGCAAACATTGAGTGAGAGTGATTTTGATAGTGTTTTATGGCTTGGTCTTGTGCAATTGCTGCCATTTATTCTTATCAATATAATTTTGATTCGGTTATTTTTGCTCTACCGACGTGGGTCTTTCTTCGCTATTGAAAATATTCAATGTTTTAAATGGTTAGGTGGCGTATTATTGGCGCAATTTGCGCTAGTTGTATGCTATCCACCACTACTTATTACTCTTCTAAACTTTGCAACAGATACTGATTTGGGAAGAGTCGTGGTTATACAAGATACTGATATTATAGGTTTAGTGATGGGTTTAATTATTTATGTTATTGGTTGGATCATGGGTCAAGCACAGCAGCTACAAGAAGAGCAAGAGTTAGTGATTTAATGGCGATTATTATTGATTTAGATGTTGTGTTAGCTAAGCGAAAAATGAAGTCTGCAGAATTAGCTGAAGCGATAGGTATTACGCCACAAAACTTATCAGTTCTGAGGGCTGGGCGAGCTAAAGCTGTACGCTTTACAACCTTAGATGCAATTTGTAAGCACTTAAGTTGTCAGCCAGGTGATATTCTGCGTTTTGAAGATGATTAGCGCAAAATAAGCTTTGTTTGTTTAGTTTGAGAGTCTTTTAATAACTTGCGGTATTTTGCTGGCGTGATGTGCATTATTGCTTTGAATTCTTTGATTAAATGAGGCTGATCGGTAAAGCCACAATCTAATGCAATATCTGCAAAACTCATTTCAGGGTTAACTTTAATTGCTTGTTTAGCAAGCTTTACCCGGTATATACGCTCAAAATACTTAGGGGTGACACCGCATTGCTCCTTTACTTGCCTTTCGAGCTGGCGTTGACTGAGTGGGGCAAGTTGATAAGCGGTTTCGAGTGGCGTTAACTCAATAAGGTAGCGGATTAAGTGTTTTGAGTGCCTGTTACTGTGGTTAATATTTTTATTATCAGTAAAGTGGCGGCTAATAAACGCAACAAACGCTTCTAAGCTGGCATTATCTTGTAGGCCTTCGGCAATTTCACACAGCGATTGCTCAGCAAGGAGTGGATGTGCGTTTCGCTTAAGTTCAGACAATACGGTTGGGTTAAAGCGAATTCCGCAAAACTGCGCGTCGTATGAAAATGTGACTTTGGATGCTTGAGTTGATGTTTCTTGTATTGCATAAGGGGCAGCAAGCGGCTTGTCATCCAGTAAAACCTCACCGGTAACAGGAAACACAAGCCCTGTTGCACCGTCGCAGGCAAGCCATTGTTCACCTTGAGAGTGCGCTGAGGCATACCAAATAGCTTGTATGCTATCGGCAAGATAGCCCTGTGGGGTCATTAATTCGAGCGTTAAATGGTTACTCATTAAACTTTACTGTCTCTGTCGATAGTGGAAGTATCTTCAATTGTATGCCGTTGTGTCAATTTTTAGTCCAAGTCTAAGTTGCTTTATGGGCTGTTATTCGCACCATTTTTTTAATCCTGCTATGCTACGCCCATTAGCAATCACTGAGTATTTGAGATGATTAACGATAACGATGTAATCGAAACATTAGATGAGTTAGAAACATTTTTACGCCTAGTTGAAAATGGCGGTTTAGGGCTTGAGAATGTAGCTGGTGTTGCGCTTGCAACAAATAATAGCGATGGTCGCCCATTTGTTGCAGTACTTGATGATAGACATCAGCTACTACTGGGTCGTTACGTAAGCAATGATGTGTATGAAAATGGCAAAGATATGGTGCGTTATGGCACTAAAAAACCTCATTAATCATTACTGAGGCACTAGTTAAAGTGGGGCGAAGATGCCCCATTTTTATTGGTATAGGGCAAGTTCTCTGTGAATACTTAACACCAGTTCGCTAGGAATACATAACTGACTTGCCAATGTGTCTAAGTAGTGTTTAGAAATTGCTTGGTTTAAATCAATCGCACTGGCACTGGCTGCATATACTTCAATACCCATTTGTGCGTTTGGCACAGCGTCAACTAACTCGGATAGTTGCATTGGTTTTCTCAATTCATCGAACAGCATGGCCTTTTCTTGCACAGACAATTGCATTGTCTCAACTTGTGTGAAGATTTTTTGTCTTTCTGTTTCATCAATGTGGCCATCAGCATAGGCGGCTGCAATCATAGCGCGCATTAATAATAGTTGCCCATCACTATGATTATCGTCGATTGCATCACTAAATGACTGCTCAGGCAGTGTGGCTGGAGTAAAATCAAAACCACGCGAGCTCGTTTGATGCACAGGAGCCGCTTTTTGTTCTGAATATTGTTTATAGGCTTTCCAGGCAAGCCCACCTACAGCAGCTAGCGCACCATATTTAACGGCTTTTTTACTGTTCTTTTTACTTTTTCCGCCCATTAAACTAGTTAGCCCGCCGCCAGCAACACCCCCTAAAAAACCACTCAGCGCACCTGATTTATTTAAATTACCCACTAACTTTTGTAAGTCTTTCATTGTTCTCTCCTTGCAGATATGTGCCCAGATTAGGCGATTTGAAATTAAAAGGAAACGAGATAAATGTTACAAAACACATCAGGTAACAATTATCTGTTTTAGGTGCTAACTTTCAGCTTGCTTAAAATACACTCAATACTATAAGTTAGGATTTCTGTTTGCTTATTAATAAGGAAAAACTCATGGCAGATAATTACACTCCACCCGAAGCAAGTCTTGAAATGGTATCTGAAAATAACTCAGGGCAGGGAAAGGTAGACAATTTACCCGAGGGTATTAAAGGCTTTAGTTGGGGCGCTTTTTTGCTAAGTTGGATTTGGGCAATTGGCAACAGCACATGGATTGGTTTATTAGCCTTAGTGCCTTATGTTGGTTTTATTGTGTCGATTTATTTGGGCTTTAAAGGCCGAGAAATGGCTTGGCAGAATAAACGTTGGGATAGTGTTGAGCATTTTCAACGAGTTCAAAAACAATGGTCATTTTGGGGCGTATTGATCATTGGTGGCATATTTTTATTGGGTATTCTATCGGCAATATTAATACCTGCCATTCAGGCTAATGCCTAAATTATAAACAAAGCGAATCGGTATAAGAGTCAGTATTTACTGGCTTTTTTTATATCTGAAATTCAAACAACAGATTTAATTCCACATATGGTGATTATGTTTTTCATTCTTTATTTTATGATAATCGTAAAATAAAGTTTGACAATCATAAACCAGCTGCGTACTTTTTAGACTATGAAAATACGAATCAACCTAGATATAGAATTGGCAAAGAACAAAATGCAGCTGAAGGAGCTATCGCAGCGCATAGGTATTTCTATGACCAATTTATCATTACTTAAAAACGGAAAAGTGAAAGCGATCCGCTTTAGTACGCTAGAGGCTATTTGTGAAGAGCTCAATTGCCAACCGGGCGATATTTTGGTGTACGAACGTGGTAGCGAATAACTTAACAACGCAACAGGATTTTGGAGGGCATATGTTCAACCGTGACTATTTAATACCAGGCATTGCAGCGGGGTTACTTGCTGTCATATTTCCCTTGTACTGGATTTCAGTTTTTGGTGAAACACTTGATGGCTTAGGAGAAGCACTTAAGCTCGACCTACAAAGTTTAAGCTTTTCAGACCTTATTTTTGTATTCATAGGTGCACTTGAGATATATGTGTACTTGAGCTTACGCAAGGCTCTTAAAGATATGTTTGATGTAGAAGGCGTTCGCATCTTGTTATGTGTATTAGCGGTGCTGGTATTGGCTTTTCATGCTACCGTTCTTTGTGATGTTTACCTTGCTGTTGTCGGCGATAAAGCATCGAACGACGTGATTGATAGTATTTTGGTTATTGCCATGGTGGTATCGGCTGGGAGTTTAGGCTTGTATGCGTTAGTTGGTTTAATCACAGCGGCTTTATTACTGACAAAGCGCCATGGTATTTCATCACTACTTACGGTGTTTTCTATTCTACTGCTACTAATATGTATCCTACAGTTAACGGTGATTTTTGCTTATTTGAATTTATTTTTATTCCCTGCAGCTTTATTAATTTTAATGGTTTTCTTTATCAAAAAACCTGAACAGATCGAAGTAGTTTAGTTCGGTTTGCACAGCAAGGAGTAGGGTATGAACTGGTTTAAAACGATTTTGTTAACGCTATTTTTGTCATCTGCTTGGGCTGCGACCTGTTTGTATGGTGGTGTCAGTGGTTGGTTTTTAAAGCCAATTGCTGAGACTGGTAACACTGAGCAATTTATTGCCAACAGCCAGGCGTTGATTTCTGAAAACCAAGCGAACATAGCTTATGTTTTGATTGAAAGTGGCGAAGTGATTTTTCAAGATTACTCGAAAAGCAAAGATGAAATAACTGCAAATACGTTGTTCCCTGTGGCATCACTTAGCAAGTTTATTACTGCTTATGGCGTGATGATTTTGGCAGAGCAGCAGAAAGTTGACCTAGCTAAAGCTATACATGAACAACTAACAGCTTGGCAATTACCTGATTCAGAGTTTGATAATCAAAAGGTCAGCCTTACTCATCTGTTATCTCATACTGCTGGGCTTAGTGATGGTTTGGGGTTTGCTGATATTCCTCTAAGTGAAACGGTACCAAGTTTACTTGAGTCGCTTGATAACCCGCTTTCATCAACGGGTGTGCGAGAAATTAAAGCCACGAAACCACCGGGCGATTTTCAATACTCTGGTGGCGGCTATCTGATGCTAGAGCTACTGGTAGAAGAAAAGACGAATCAACGCTTTGCAACTTGGATGAATGATAATGTCTTTAAGCCAGTCAACATGACTGATGCCAGTTATGATGTACTCACTGAGTTAGACAACATAGCACCTGCGTACGATAAAAGCGGGCAAGCTGCTGGGCATTTTCAATACGCATCGGCAGCGGCCACAGGTTTACTGGCAAGTAGCCATGACTTAATCGCTTTAGTGCAAGCATTAACATCACCTCAAACAGGGCAGTTAAGCCCGCAAATGATCACCACCATGCGAGAGCCATTAGGATTTAGCTTAGGAGCACCAATCTGGGGGCTTGGTACCATGCTTTACGCACCAACAGCGTCGGGAGATTTTGTGTTTGGCCACGATGGTGCAAATGAGCCGGCAATAAATAGCACGCTTCGCATTAACCCCGATAACAATGATGCAATCATCGTACTTAGCAGCGGCGGTGAACATATTGCATCAAAACTTGGTTATGAATGGACGCTTTGGCAAACGGGGTCCCCTGACTTTTTAGCCTTTGATATTACCCTGCAAAGCGCTTTTGTACCTTGCTTAATAGGCCTTGGTATCATCTTGATAGGTATGATTATTGTGCGTTTCAAAAAAGCGAAATAAGTAATTGATGTTAAGTTTAAATTATTTTTCTGCTTTACCCGGGAATTAGTAGCATTGTCATTGTTCATTAACGTGAACAGCTATAGTATTTGCTTTAAATTGATTTATCAGGATAGGGCGCATGTTACGATTTTTTTCTATAGACCAAGGTGTAATTACAGAAACCGAACCAGCTGCTGATACACCTCTTGTCACTTCTATTAAAAATGCCCACTGGATTGATACCATAAATCCAACAGAAGAAGAACGACAAGCACTGGCAGGCACCCTCAATATTACCTTACCCGGTGCTGATGATGTTGAAGAAATCGAGGCGTCTTCCCGGTGTTTTATCGACCATGAAGGCTTGCATGTGCATGCGCTTTTTATGTCACCAAATGAAGGGCGCTTTAATACGGTGACAGTGGCTTGTTTGTTACAAGACAACTGTTTGCTGACAATCCGTGATGATGAATTAGCCGATTTTCGTTTATTACGACTTCGTGCTCGAAAAGGGCAAGTGGCGTGTGATAATCCCAAGCAACTTTTAGTAACTTTGTTTGACCAAAAAGTCGAAAACCACGCAGATATGCTTGAAGACATGCACCATCAATTAGAAAAACTCAGTGCTTATGTACTTGAAGAAGACGACTCAGATTTAGAAGAAGCCGTTAGCCGAATTTCTCGTCTTGAAGATAACAACGGCAAGGTGCGCTTATGTTTGATGGATACGCGTCGGAATATCTCGTTTTTACTGCGCTACTTAGGAGCACCAACAGAAGACCGCGAATCACTGCGTGAAATTGTGCTCGATATTGATACCCTTATGTCTCACTGTACCTTCTTGTTTGATAAAGTGAACTTCTTAATGGACTCGACTCAGGGTTTTATAAACATCGAACAAAACCAAATTATCAAAACCTTTTCAATTGCTTCTGTGGTGTTTCTACCGCCGACCGTCGTCGCAAGTATCTATGGGATGAATTTTAACAGCATGCCTGAGTTGCAATGGGCATGGGGTTACCCGTTTGCGATTGGCATTATGTTGCTGTCTGGCTTTGCACCATATTTGTTCTTTAAACATAAAGGTTGGTTGTAGCAAAGCAAAAAAAGCCCAGCAAATGCTGGGCAAGGGGTCTTCGGATAGACCTAGGGGGTTTAGCCTTTCAATTCGCCGGTAGACGATTCAATGTGCGCACGAACAAACCATTGGAATTGTTCTAAATCGGCCAGTTGGCCGGTGATCATATCTTCAGAAACTGGGTCTAGCTCACCAAGCTTTTCGATAGCTGCACGGTGGTCTTTATTGACGCCGTTGTACACTTTATCAAGTGAAGATAGATGGTCGGTCACTAAACCTTTACCAATTGAATAGTCTTCCCATGTACGGCGATCTACAATTGATTGTGGTGTGCCAACAGGTACGCCACCCATAGTTGCAATACGCTCTGCAATCGTATCAGTCATCTCTTGGACTGCGCTTACTTGCGGGTCGAGCATTTCGTGTACACCAATAAAATTAGGTCCAACAACATTCCAGTGAATGTGTTTTAAAGTGAGGTGTAAATCGATTAAAGCGACCATACGCTGGTCTAAAATAGCAATTGTGTCAGCTGCAGCTTGGTCTTTAACACCCGGTGCTGTAAATTCTGCGACTTTTGATGATGAATTACTCATTACTCCTCCGAGATTATCTATTAATTTCCTTTCGCTTTTAGTTTTAAAAGCACGTTTAGTTAGATAGAAGCAAACGTTATGCCTAAAAGAGATTTGTGGTTAAGTTGTTGAATTTATTTGGTTAGATTTTTTTTGTGTTTTGTCGCAGTAGCTATGGCTAAGGTGGAGTATGAAAACTCTGCACACCGAATGTAAAAAATTCAGTGTGCAGATATAAGTTTAAATTTAACGGCTTAAGAGAGTAATGCTGCTGCTAAGCGAACAAAGTCAGATGAGGTTAGAATTCCCACTAAGTTGTTATCTTTATCAACTACAGGCATGCAGCCGTGGCGATTTTCGACAAAGAACTTAGCGACGTCATGCAACGGTTGCTCTGGCGAGATACTGGTAAAATCGGTAGCCATGATATCAACTACTTTGGTTTGTTTTTCTTTTCGTTCAAGGGCGCTGGCGCTGTAATTAGCCATGATATTCATTACCTGAGCAATCATGATTTTTTGCGTTAACATGCCAACTAAACCACCGTGCTCGTTAATCACTGGGATATGACGGACATTCTTCTCTTTCATTAGGTTATGAGCGTCATGCAGGGTATTTTGTGCACTAATAGCAAACGGGTCTGGCGTCATCAAATCACTAACTAGGTGTGTCATTGCTAAATCCTTTCAATTAATCAAGTTGTTGTAAGTCTAGTCCTTATCTAGTTAATTGCACTTTAGTGAGATCAAAGTTTTAGTGATTAACGGTGCAAGTACCAGCATTACTTTGCTGGCAATAATGAAAGTCTAAATAATAGTGAGACTTAGCGGGTCGCTCACCTTTAGTTAGGTACTGATACATCAATTCAGCAGACAGACGGCCCATTTCAAATGGGTTTTGACCAATGTTAGCCGATGATAATCCTTGCTGTAATACGTCTAATTGCATTTGCTCTGTATCGGCAGAAACAATCACCACGTCTTTATTGGCAATGCGCTGTTTATGTTTAGCAATAACGTTTGCATAGTTAGGGTTAAATTGGGCAAAACCTGCTACAGCTAAAAATAGTGGTGGATTTTCGAGGTTAAGAAGTTTGTCGAGCTGGCCGAGGGATACCTCTCGCTTGCCTAAGCTATACAAAGGGCAGCGATCAAACTCACTCCAGCCATTTTCACCACTTAAACGTTTATCTTTTTGCCCTGATAATGCATAGCGCACACCTTCAATACGCTTGTTTAAATTAGGTGTCGTTGAATGCCCTGACTGAATACACACTTGGTTGGTTGTTTTGTTAGTAAATTTTTTTAATTCGTTGCCTAACGCAACACCATAATCAAAATTATTAGTACCTACATAGGCTAAACGATATTGCTGATCTTCTTCGAGCAGATCAGAGTCAAAGGTAATTACAGGGATGTTGTTATCTTTAAGCTGTTTAAGAGCTCTTGCAACAAGATAATTAGAGTCTGTGGTTGCGATTAATAAACCACTAATATTGTTTCTACGAATGAGGTCGGTGATCACTAACACTTGGGTGCGAATATCTTGAAAGTCTTTAGGGCCGTCGTAAATACATTCAAAATCGAGATGTTGTTTTGCAAATTGCTCACAACCACGAAAGGCTTGCTGATAAAAGCTATCGTTCTTGGTTTTACCCACAACAGCCACCACATATTTGGCCTGAATTGGCAGAGCAAAAAGCCAAAAACAGGCGCACAAAAACACCCAGTTTAATTTAAAATTTAATAATACTTTTAAAGACATAGCACTACATATTGCAATTTTATTATAAGCTCGAACTAATTATAGTGGCCTAGCTAGAATTTACCAGAGAGCTATTGTATGAACTAACAAGCTTTAACATATAATTAAAAAGCCTTTATAAGGAAGTACTTATTTTTGCTATCTTTTATGATTCAAATGGAGTGGCTATGATTATTTATAAATACTGGCAGCAATTAACAAAACTTTGGCAAAAAGCGGCTTTTTTATGGGGGGCTTTTTTTATTTTATTTAATGCATATTGCTTTTTTTGGCGCCATTTAACTGCAGGAGGCCAATATCAGTTTATGGACTCACAGATTTTTTGGTTCAAAGAGTGGGGGGCTTTATGTGCTTTAAATATTGCATTGGTGGCTTTTGTTGATTTAAAAGGCAGAGTCCGTAATAACTTATTTGTTTTTATTATCGCGTGCACAGTTGCTATTTGTTCATTGGTGATCTTACGTATTTTTATTGATTACTCTTTTTATGGTTATGCAATTGCAGCGTCATTTATCCAGCTTTTACCAAAGTACTTAATAGCGTGTTGCTTAGTTTTGGCGTTGTGGCGATTATGCAGCATGTCGTTTTTGCCACAAGCGAAGCAAGATAAGCCAGAGAAAGGTCCACCTAAGTATATTGAAATAAACCACAAAGGGGTTGTTAAGAGACTTTCTCCAGAATCAATATTATTTATTAAAGCTGCAGGCAACTATGTCGAAATACAAACATTATCTGAATGCTTTTTAAAAAGAGATACCATCAAAAACAGCCAAGCTCACTTGCCTTGCTATGAATTCAAGCAAGTGCATCGCAGCTACCTTGTAAACTTAGCCCACATTGAAGATTTTAATCTTCATAAAGCAAATGCAACTTTACAGATGAAACTAGGGTTTAGCATTCCTGTTAGCAAAACTTTTAAGCCTGCTCTAGCAAATGTATTAAGTGAGTCGAGTGCATTCGTCACAGAATGATGGCTTTCGTCACAATCTTATTTAAAACAAAAGCTTAATCTTTACTATTAAGTCATGAATATAGTTTTTAAGGATAAAGTTCATGACAAAAAAGACACAGAAAACACATAAGATTTTGCACTGGCTAAGTGCGATATTAATTCTGAGCGTACTTGTGTTGGGTTACTACATGACCTGGGTGACTGATTACAGCTTGTATCATTGGCATAAATCAATTGCGGTGCTCATTGCTATCATCTGGTTATTAAGGATAGTTTATAGGCTCTATCAGCCGTTTCAATCTGCCATACAATCGAGCTTAACTAAGTGGCTTCATTTTTATCATTGGGGCTTGCTAATCTTGCTAGCTGTAATGTTACTGTCAGGTGCTTTTTATAGTGGTTTTGGCGGTTTTGGTATTGCTGTTTTTTCGTGGCAATTAATTGCTAGTAATTACAATGAAACGGGTCAGGCCGTTGCGTTTAATGCTTGGTTAAGCGATTTTGGCTGGCAAATTCATATTTTATCTGGCTATTTGTTATCAGCGGCCCTTTCAATCCATATTTTAGCGGCGCTTAAGCATCATTTCATAGATAAAGACGCGACCTTAAAGAGTATGCTTTAAGCGTTTATTTTAATTTGGTTTCGACCGTTATTTTTTGCCGCATAAACGTGTTTAGTTGTAGTCTTATTAATTAGCTCTCAGTCGGCTATGGCTAACAGTTTATGTGGTTACTGCCAATGGCTATGTACGTAATGCAGTAAAGCTACCCAGCAAGGGTGATAACTTTACCAGCTACAGCAAAGTGGCTGAGCTGGCAGGGCGTACGTATGTTCATTCGCAGGTAAAAAACATCATTGTTGATGCCTACCAAACGCTTGCGAAATCCCATCCAGATAAACGATACAAATATGCTGAAACGGGCAATCCGTTCATTTGCCTACACATGTGTTTAATCGTTTTGGCTACGACATTGCATTTGATAAACAAGGCCAGTTTGAACAGTTTAAGGTTGATTACACCGCTTTAGCAGCTCATATTGTTGAGCTGCATACATCGGCAACAGCAAAAGGTTACGATCTTTGGCGGGTGACCTTTGACCCAACCCTGCAGGGCTTTATAAAACCAAGTATGCAGATGATTTAAAAAGCACATCCAGTTTTCGACTAGACCATCTTGGGTACGACATGATGAGCATTACCATGTTGATTTTTTAGTGCCATGTGAAAAATAAGCCAAGCAAAGCTTGCCCAAATCAAAACAAACTAAACATCACTGAAGCGATTAATAGTATTGCCATTAGGTAGTTAAATGCTTTCAAGCGCTTTGGGCTGGCAAGCAAATGTTGAAGCTTTTCGCCAAGTAAAGTCCATGAGCTGACGCATGGCAGGTTAATTAAGCCAAATACAAGGCTTACTATTAACACTGAGGTGAGGTTTTTGTCTGGGGCATACAAACTAACCGCGCTTAACGCCATTGCCCACGCTTTTGGGTTCACCCATTGAAATAGTGCAGCCTGAATAAAAGTAAGCGGCTTACTTTCACTACTGGCTTTTTGTTTTGCATTACTTGTGGCTATTTTAAACGCCAGATAGAGTAAGTAATGCAAAATACTTTTAATATCAAATAGCTTGGTGGAAAAAAATCAAATAGCTGCATGATGCCAAGGCCCACCAAAGCCAGCATAAACATAAAGCCAAACGTCACGCCAAGTAAGTGTGGCATGGTTCTTTTAAAGCCAAAGTTAGCACCTGAGCTCATCAACATTAAGTTATTCGGTCCCGGGGTAATTGATGACACCAACGCAAATAATGCCAAGGCTGTTAAAATTTCAAAACTCATTACTATTTCTCCATTTAAATTATGATGCAATTATAAGTTGTAATATGCACAATTATTGCGCTTAATATTGTTATTGATATTTGAAATTCACAATCAAGAATGAAAAAAGACAAAATTAACGATAGAATATTGCGCGAGCTTAAGCGCAGTGGCCGAATTGCCAATGCAGAGCTGGCAGAAAAAGTGGGTTTATCGCCATCAGCATGCCTTCGTAGAGTGCAAGAATTAGAAAAGCTTGGGGTTATTGCGGGGTATCGAGCGGTTATTAATAATCAGGCTGTTGGCCTAGGATTTATCGCTTATGTTGGGGTTGGTTTAAATGAGCACTCAACAATATCTCAGCGAGCATTCGAACAAGCTCTTGAGTTTATTGATGAAGTAAAAGAGTGCCACAATGTAACTGGCTCGTTTGAATATTTGCTGAGAATTGAAACAGCAGATCTTAAGTCCTATAAAGCGTTTCATGCTGATGTACTTGGCTCTATCCCACAAGTAAGAACCATTACAACTCATGTCGTGATGGAATCACCCAAGGATGAACGCGCTTAATATAGAGTTTGTACCTTTTTTGTTATTAATTTATTGCGAGCTACCAGGCCTTAGTCTAGAATCTTCGCGTTAAAATAATAATATATAAGGAAATTAAGTGAAAACGTTAAAGCCTCTTTTGGCGTTTATAGCTTTAGGTTTATTAGCTGGCTGTCAATCTACAACCGAAACAGGTGTATCGATGGCCCGCTTTGAGAGCCCCGAGATCAACAGTGACCCCTTTCATTTTCGTGCAACCGTTGGTACAGATACAAGCAAGATTATTGCTAAAGATACCAGTGAGAGCACATCAACGAGTACCGCGTTAACTACTTCGATGAGTATGACCTTAGGTTATTCGACGGAGCTTAGCCTAGGTGCAGGTATTGGCGGCGATCATGATTATGAAAAATACGCTATTAAGCATCAGTTTTATGGCAGCCCTTTAGAGTCTGCCGCCGAGAAAAACCTCTCTATGGCGGTTAGCCTTGGCTATATTCGCAGTAAAGATTCGGGGTATGGTCCACTATTAGCGGGTAATTACGATGACGATACCTATGATTGGGATTTGTCGCACGATACTTATGATATTGCACTTATTTCAGGTTACCGTTTAAGCTCAAAAGCCTTGTTATATGGCAGTGTCTTTTATCAAAAAGGCTCTATCGATGTTGATTATACGCAGATGTATTATCTTGCCAGCGAAGAAGGGGCTATGTTAACTCGAGCATGTAGTGATACGCCAGAGCAATGCCTTGATTTTAGCGCTGATTACGACGGCCACAATGCCGGTGTCAGCATTGCTCTTGAGTATGCATTCACACATTGGTTCGCCATTACAGGTGAGGCGGTCTATAAATCGATGAATTGGTTTGATCGTAGTGAAAGTGAGACTGCAGCAAATGTAAACTTTGAATTTAGGTTCTAGGTTCGGCTGTTCGAGAAAAAGGCATTAGCAAGCGCTAGTGCCTTTTTTTGTAGTTATAAAAACACATAAGCTGCTGGGAGCAGCATACCGCTGATGACTAATACTGAGCGGCTGCCCCATGGGCTATTTTTACCTTTGATCATAAACAAGCCGCTGATCGCTAAAAACAGCAGCAGCCCAGCAAAAATATCAGAAAAAATAACCCACGAAGCGTTTGTTTCGTTCAAGTGTAAGCGGTTAAATGCTTGAAATACATGACGAGGCTCAATGGCTTCATAGTTTATGATATCTTGATTGAGTTTAAGGCTGAGGTTGTTACCGTTTTTTAAAAACACCTTAAACTCTTGCGGCGATACCCAATAAGAGGCTTTTACCGGCTCGCTTACATCAGCATGGGAGATAATTTGCTCAATCAACAACTCGTCATTATCTAATTGCCAAGTTTCATCGCTCACACTGATTTGCTGGTGGCTTACTTTGTAGTTTGGGTTCCAATCATCTTTGTGGTTCACTGCAATGCCAGAAACCGCAAAGATAATCACTAAACCAACACAAAAATAACCAATATCGCGGTGTAAGTTTCTGTTTAACTTAAACCAGTTGATACTTGATTTGTTACTCAATGATTTCAACTCCGCTCGGAACGAGCTGATAAATAGCAATGGCTTCAGTCACTGAATTTGCATCAAAGCTTTCGCCGGCTTGCTGCGCTTTGTGAGCAAGTAGCGCTTTAGTGCGGCCTAGACTAAGCTGAATTTTATCGAGCTTACCGGTTACGATAGCTTTACTACCTTTAGCCGTCATCGGGAATACCATGTCGCCATCTTCAACTTTGATACGTAAGTTTTCAAAGCGTTTGTCTGATGCAAGCGTCATCCAGCAACCACGTTTTTCGCAAACCCCTGTGATAGTCCCTTCTACAGTAATTGGACTTGCTAGGTAATCGTCTGGCGTGGCCATAACCGTCGAAATTTTAATGAGTTTGTCACTGTCGACTTTACTGCCAAACTGCAAGCTAAAGGCGTGTTGGCTAAAGCTTAAAAGCGCCAATGAGAATGCAATAAATGTTTTTGATTTTAGTAACATAGTTGTTTCTTAGAAATACATTAAGTCTTAGTTTAAGCGGTTTACTTGTATGATAAAAGCATCATGAGATTATAAATTATTCGCAATTATATCAAGCGTAGATCAATTGTTTTTAATGCTGCGGGGTACTATCAGGTATAAGAAGCTTTATGACAATTTCGTGAATATTGTGATAATGTAACTTTTTATCGTTTCATTGCTTTATAATGCCTTTTTTATTTGTATGATAAAGCTGGTTTTTAGCTTGGAGTTAACATGGTTTCACGTCGAGAATTTTTAGTAGGGGCGGGCACAATAGCCTTTTTAGGATTATCAAAAAGTGCCATAGGTAAGGTGTCGTTAGGAGATTTAAAAACAACGGCTGTCGGCTTTGGCCCGTTAATTCCTGATCCAGATAAATTGCTCGATTTACCAGAGGGCTTTAGTTATCAAGTCGTTTCAAGCCTCGGTGAGAAAATGTCTGATGGATTTACGGTACCTGATAAAGCTGATGGTATGGGCTGCCTAGCACTTGGTAATGACCGCGTTGCATTAGTGCGAAACCATGAGTTAAAACCAAAAGATTTAGCGAAAGCCGAAGCAAGTATTGCCAACCATAAAACGCCCTTGGCTTTTGATACCAACAGTGACGGTGTGGCGTTACCGGGTGGTACAAGTCATATAGTTTATAACTTAAAAACCCATCAAAAAGAGCAAGAATATCTGTCATTGGTCGGCACAATTCGTAACTGCTCTGGTGGTATCACGCCATGGGGTTCGTGGCTTACCTGTGAAGAAACCACTGATACTAAAGCTGATGGATTTAACCAAGACCATGGTTATATTTTTGAAGTACCCGCAAATAGCAAAGGCTTAATCAAACCTGAGCCATTAAAAGCCATGGGGCGATTTAACCATGAAGCGGCTGCTGTTGATCCGCGCACAGGTATTGTTTATCTAACCGAAGACAAAGGTGATAGCGTCTTTTATCGATTTATTCCAAATGAATATGGCAAGCTACACAAAGGCGGGCAATTACAGGCTATGATGGTGAAAGGTAAGCCACAATTTGATAGCCGTAACTGGAATAACAAAGCCATGGGGCTACATCAAGAACTAGAGGTTGAGTGGGTCAATCTAGATAACCCAGAAAGCCCGAAGGATGACTTACGCCTACGCGGTTACAAACAAGGTGCGGCATTATTTGCCCGTGGTGAAGGTATTCACTGGGGTGATAAAGAGCTTTATTTTTGCTGTACCAATGGCGGTAAAAAGCAACTTGGTCAGGTTATGAAATATCAGCCATCAGAGTTTGAAGGCACGGCAAAAGAAGCAGAGCAACCAGGTAAAATCTCGTTGTTTGTAGAAAGTACCAGCAAAACCTTCTACAACTTTGGCGATAACCTTACTGTGTCACCTAATGGTCATTTAATTGTGTGTGAAGACCAATACACTGATGTGGTTGATAATCATCTTCGTGGTGTGACACCGCAAGGCCAAGTTTATAATTTTGCCCGTTTAGTTGCGCAAACCGAGCTGGCAGGTGCCTGTTTCTCACCAGATGGAAGCACTTTGTTTGTGAATGTTTACTCACCTTCAAAAACACTCGCTATAACAGGCCCATGGCATCAGTTTAGTGTTTAGTTAAAGCCTATTTTGAAAAGCCACTGCAAAGTGGCTTTTTTATGACTCTAATTTATCATTAATGAATAATAGAAAACCCTATATGAGTAAGTGCTCATCAGCACAGCCAAAATTAGCGACTTTAAGTGTTGAGAGCTTTATTTTTAGCGGCTTTTTTGGCACTGACTTTATGTGCGTGTTTAGCAATCCATTTAGTCATTTTTTTCATTAAAGCGGGTGGAAAGTCATGGCCCATACCGGGCACGACTCTTAATTTGCTGCGCTTTATTAACAGTGCGGTGTTGATACCAGCAGACAATGGCATGACAGGATCAGCACTGCCGTGGATCACTAACGTCGGGGCTTTAATCTTCTTTAAAAGTTGCTCGCGATAGGGTGTTGCGGCAATGGCTGCAAGCTGACGTTTAAAACCTGTTTGATTAGTGTGGGCACGCGCTATATAACGCTCGGCGTTGGCGTATAAAGCGTGTTCATCTTGTGGGTAGGCTGGGCTGCCAATGAGTTGGTTTAACCTAACATTGTAATCAATCGCGGCTTCCTTATTACTGCTTCGGGGGCGTATTTTTGCGAGCTTTACTAGTAGGTTTATGTTTGAACCCGAAAACGATAAGGGCGAACTACTCGACATAATAGAGGTTAAGCTCAGCACGCGCTTTTTATATTTTGCTGCGGCAATTTGGGCAATCATACCACCCATAGAAGCACCCACTAAATGTGCTTTTTTGATATTAAGAGCATCCATCAACTCTTTTACGTCGCGAGCCATATCATCGAGCGAATAGGGCAGCTTTGCACGAATGGGTAATCGGCGGCTAAGCCAGTGCTTTACAAGACTTGGCTTACCTAACTCATCTAACGATGTGGATAGCCCTGCATCGCGATTATCAAAACGAATAACCCGAAAGCCTTTTTCGACCAAGCCAAAGTAAAGCGACTCAGGCCAAACAGTAAATTGAGCACCTAAGCCAATAATTAAGATGATCACCGGCGCATTTTTATCGCCTTCATCTTGATAACTAATACTGATACCGCTGGCTGTAAGGGTATGTTTCATAGGCTGACAAATAAGCTTACGCAGGTATCATAAGCATAGTAGGTGAAGTTGGCAGTTTAGTGACAGTAGGAAAAATAGACAGCATCTAACTACGTGCTGCCTATTTTCAGGGAGTTTAGAAGTAAGCGGTAACGCCAATCCAGAAGTTACGGCCTTTATCTTTAACGTTGTAGTCGTCTGTGAATGTTACTTCGCTAACTACACCACGACCTGTTAGGTACTCATATTCACCATCGCCATTTAGGTCGGTATAGCGCGTGCTATAAGAGGTGAAATCTTCGTCTAATAGGTTGTTCACACGGGCATTGATTTGCACATACTCATTTACATAGAACTGCGCCCCTAAATTAAGTAAGTTGTAGTTTTTGTAGTACAGTGCTTTGTCGTGCACGTTATCCCAACCGCGATAACGGTCTGAACGATATACACCTTGTAGGTATAGGTTCATAAAGTCAGTCGCTTCCCAGTTTAGGGTAAGGTTTGCCATGTGCTCAGCTGAGTTAGTTAATGGTTGACCTTCTTCAGGACCGCTCTTTTGTTCGCTATCAGTCCACGTGTAGTTACCGTTAACAGACACTGTTTTAGTGATAGTGTATTGACCTGCAATTTCAACACCTTGCAAGTCTACTTCGTCGATATTGATCTTTTGGCTGTAGCTATCGTAGCCAAGCTGATCGTACTGACCAAGGTTCACACATGGGCGCACATCATTAGTTTGCTCACAGCTTAGAATAGTATCGCCGCGGGCAATTTTGTCTTCAAACTTGGTGTTGTAGTAAGTCACATTAATGTTGTGATCACCATCAAGCGAAGTCCAGTAAAGTGCAACTTCTGAGTTCACACTTGTTTCAGGTTCTAAATCTGGGTTACCCGCAAATGGGCTTGTGCCTTGACCACCAAATCCGGTGATACCGTCGTAAAGGTCAGTTGTTTGAGGTGTTTTATAACCCGTACTGACACCCCCTTTTATCGTCCAAGTGTCTGATATGTTGTATACACCATAAACGCGTGGTGATACTTGGCTGCCAAATACATCATGGTCATCGTAACGAGCGCCTAATGTAAAGGTAAAGTTGTCAGTTGCCATCCAGTTATCTTCGGCAAATAGCGAGTACATGTTTTGCTCTTGCACTTGACCTGCTTGGTCACTTTCAAGGCCAAATACACCGTCTTTTAACTCACCATCGATAAGCTGGCCACCAATTGCAAGGTTATGGCTACCAAAGCTGCCAGTGATAGGAATATCAAAGCGTAAATCATACGTATATTGGCTGCTTTCTAACGGGCGAGTAGGGCGTGGTAAGAAAGTTTCTTCAGCTAAGTCTTTACGTGCTTGCTCGTCCATTCCCTCGTATTCGCCAGTACCATCGTACATAGCTTGCAGCTCTAATCGTTCGCTTACACTTAGCGGTAAAGTACGGCCATTGTTTTGCGTATCAACATATGAAACAGAGGCCTTCACCGTTGCCCAGTTAAGCTCTCCATCGTAACTTAGTGACCACCATTCACGATCAAACTCTTGGTCTGCAGCATAGCCTGCGCGCGGGTTTACTTGGCCACGACGATCTTGCCAAATAGATTCAATATTATCTTTTGTGCCAAGTGGGTAAGTAATGGTGCCTGATTCAATGTTGTAGCTTGGTGTGTTGTCGTACACTTGACTTGAGTTATCATAATCAAAGCGTAAATGATGAGAATCAAACGGGGTATAAGTTAGGGTAATACCATACTGCTCATTAGTGTTATCAACAGTACGCCCACCACTACCAAAACCTAAAGAGCGAACATGAACAACGCCATTAGGGTCGGTAGCTGGTTCAAATGTCGGTGATGATGCCTGTTGCTCGTATACACTACCGCGTACGCCTAAGCTTAATACGTCTTTGATCAGCGGCCCCATCACACTAAAGTCAGTGGTAATGTCATCACCAAAATCATCGTTTTGTTGTAATGAGCGGCTAAATGAAACAGCACCGCTCCAGCTATCAGTATGCTTTTTAGTGATGATATTAATTACACCGCCAAGCGCATCAGCACCATAAAGGGTTGATGCAGGGCCGCGGATAACTTCGACACGCTCAATGGCATCGACAGGCGGTACGTGGTTAAACGCGTTGCCTCCAAAATTGTTTGGGTAAATATCGCCATGATTATTTTGGCGTTTACCGTCAATAAGTAACAGGGTGTACTCGCCTGTTAAACCACGCATACTCACACTGCCTTGGCCTGTTTTATCACGGGTTGTGCCAATGTCGATACCTTCTAAATACTGCACAGCATCAAGCACTGAGGTGAAGGCGTGAGACTTAATATCTTCATTAGTGATAATTGAAATACTTGCAGGTGCTTCAGTAACTTTTTGCTCAAAGCCGGTTGCTGTAATAACTAAGCGTTCCATATCTTGTTTAGGCTTAGCGTCGTCAGCTGAGGCTGAAAAATGTGTTGCTATGGCAAGGGCCAGTAAACTTGGTTTTATTGATTTCATTGTAGATTTCCAGTTCTTTTTGTTGGTTATCCTTTTAAGGAACGACGGGTATACTACAGAAATTAAAAATACAATCAATAATTATTCTTATTTAGATTAAGGTGTTTCGGGTTCAATTTACAGTATTTATGATTAAGTTGAGTTTTTAGCCAGTAAATACGGTGTTACAAACTAGATTTAGATTAAATACCCATGACAGGTTCACCTCCTGTATAGTGT
>NZ_JAKEVN010000034.1:0-34032 GCF_022398505.1 Pseudoalteromonas sp. Isolate3
GAATAGTAGACAGTGAAAATTAACTTTTTAGTGATTAAAAAGTACAAAATAAAAGCAGCCAAAGCTGCTTTTTAACTAATTTTCTCTAGTTTTAAAAACTGATTTTCAGCGGTTAATGTCAACCTAAAGCGCCCTCTTATACCTAAGGATGAAATAAAAGGGCGTAAATGGTTTGCATCAAAGCGAACAGTCTTGCCACCATCCTCTGTGACTTGCACAGATTTATATTTACCATGATAGTAATCAAGACATTCTGAATAACTCAGATACAAGGCAAAGTAATACTCATTCATTAACTTTCGAGAGCTTTCTCAACTTTTTCAAACAAATCATCACTGAGACCATCTAAATCAGCTAAGCGTTGCAATTGTGCTTTCATTGCCGCTGAACGATTTTCATCATAGCGTTTCCATGACATAAACGGTGTCAGCATGCGCGATGCATTTTGCGGGTTAATATCATTAAGCTTAACCAGTAAATCACCTAGTAATTGATACCCTTTTCCATCTGCACGATGGAACTGAGTGATATTAAAGTGACTAAAGCTACCAACTAATGCACGCACTCGGTTAGGGTTACCAAAGTCAAAACTAGGATGATCATAGAGTGCTTTAATATCGTTGATACTCGTTGCTGAATCTTTCATTGCTTGTAAGGCAAACCATTTATCCATAACAAGCACATCATGACGCCATTTAGCATCAAACTCATTTAGCAGTGTGTCACACAGTGGATGGTTTGCTTTAACCACAGCACTTAATGCAGCAAGGGCGTTGGTCATATTGCTACTGTTTGCAGATTCTCTAATCAAGCTGCTAACTTCGCTATGATTTGTTTTCGCTAAATAGTATAAACAAAGTTGCTTAAGAGCACGTACGGCAACGGCTGTAGCGGATGTTGAACCATCGTCATCAAGGGCGTTATAACAATTAACCAATGACTCTGTTAGGAAGTTGGCAATTTGCGATTCAAATGCATTTTGCACAGCAATAATGTCATCAACAGGGATGACGGCATATTCTGCAGCAAGAGTATCGTAGCTAGGCAGTTTTAACAGCTCCGCAATTAGTGCGAGGTCACCTTCACGATTATCAACTAGTAGCTTTAATGCCGACAAGATATCATCAGATAAACAAGCTTCACCACTGGCAATCGCCGCTTTCATTTCATTCGTAAATAAACGCTGCTGAGCATCCCAACGTGAAAAGTCACTGCGAGCAAAACGCATAATATGTAACAGATCAGATGCAGACGTATTTTGATTAACAATGCATGGCGCTGAGAAATCTTCAAGTAGCACTGCTACTGGGCGCTGTGTAATATCTTCAAAAACAAATTTCTGCGTTTTTTCAGTAACATTTAATACCGAATCTTGTGGCTGATTATCAATCACAAGAGGTAGCGACTGCCCTTCACTATCTAAAAGCTCAATAGCAAACGGTATGTGCAATAAGGCATTGTTAGGCTGATTATCAGGTGCGAATTGTTCAATACTCAATGTAAAAGTCTGATTTTGTTCATTATACACTTGTTCTACATTGAGCTTTGGTGTACCCGCTTGGCTGTACCATCGCTTAAATTGCGTTAAATCAATACCGGATGCATCACTCATTGCAGCCACAAAATCATCACAGGTAACAGCTTGCCCGTCATGGCGCTCGAAATACAATGCCATACCTAGCTGGAACTTCTCTTCTCCCAGTAAGGTGTGCATCATACGGATAACTTCAGCTCCTTTGTCATACACAGTCACAGTATAAAAATTATTCATTTCAATGACTTTTTCAGGTCGAATTGGGTGCGCCATAGGCCCTGCATCTTCACTGAATTGGTGAGTTCGCATAACTTTAACTGCATCAATACGATTAAGTGCACGGGAGCCTAAGTCACTACTAAACTCTTGATCACGGAAAACCGTTAACCCTTCTTTCAACGACAATTGGAACCAGTCTCGGCAAGTGACTCGATTACCTGTCCAGTTATGGAAGTACTCGTGGCCAACTATAGACTCAATCGTATGATAATCTTTGTCGGTGGCCGTTTCTTGATTTGCTAAAACACATTTTGAATTAAAGATATTGAGACCTTTATTTTCCATTGCACCCATGTTGAAGAAATCAACGGCAACAATCATGTAAATGTCTAAATCATATTCAAGGTTAAAGCGCTCTTCGTCCCATTGCATTGACTTCTTTAAAGACGTCATCGCGTGGGGCGTTTTCGATAAGTTGCCTTTATCCACAAACAAGGCTAATTCAACTTTTCTACCAGACTGGGTTGTATAATGGTCACGTAGCACATCAAAATCACCAGCAACAAGTGCAAATAAATAACTCGGCTTTTTAAATGGGTCTTGCCATTTTACAAAGTGACGTCCGTCATCTAAGTTACCTGATTCAATTTGGTTACCATTAGACAGTAAATGAGTGTACTTTTTGTCGGCAATAATTGTCACATCAAAGCTGGCAAGTACATCTGGTCGGTCGAGGTAATAGGTAATCTTTCTAAAACCTTCAGCTTCACATTGCGTACAGTAAGCACCGCCTGACAGGTACAATCCTTCTAATGAGGTGTTTGTTTGCGGGTCAATTTGGTTCTCAATTTTAAGTATAAAATTTTTAGGCAAATTATGAATAATCAGCTTTTCATCTTCGAGCGTGTAATCATTATAAGCTTTGTCATCAACCATCACAGAAATTAGTGTTAAATCAACACCATCTAGAGAAAGATCAGCATTACTTTCGTCAGTACGATTGATTGTCATTGTTGACTGTACTGAGGTTTTTAACGGCGCTAGTTCAAAATGTAAATCGATGTGTTGAATTGAGAATTGTGGGGCTTGGTAATCTTTTAAATATTGAGCTTGAGGTTTACTCGTAGCAGACATAACTGACTCCAAATGGCCCTGCTTAGCAGGGCCTAAATAGTTTATTCAGCGTTAGCTTGTTGTTTAAGGTGTTTTGGGGTAATACGTAAAATTTTAATACCCAAATAGGCATAAACAATCGCTAATAATGGATTAATTAAATTAAAGAATGCGTACATGGCATAATCAAATGGATTGATTAGTAAAACACTTTGCATATAGGCACCACAGGTGTTCCAAGGAATAAGAGGGCTAGTAATTGTGCCACCATCTTCTAACGTACGAGAGAGATTTACCGGCTTTAAGCCTCGCTTTTCATATTCGTCTTTAAACATACGACCAGGAACAACAATTGCGATGTATTGGTCAGCTGCAACTGCATTAGTACCAATACAGGTTGCAATAGTTGCAGTAATAAGAGAGCCAGTGCTTTTAGCAATTTTTAAGATGCTCTTAACGAACATATCAAGTAATCCGGTTTTTTCCATGATTGCGCCAAACATTAAGGCCGTCATAATTAGCCAAGTGGTTGTCAGCATGCCAGCCATACCTCCACCGCTTAATAATGAGTCCATTTTTTCGTCGCCAGTGTCAATACTGAAACCATCAAAGAAAGTTGTCCAAACTAACTTAAAATAGCCAATCAGATGGCCTTGTGATGCATCAATTTGGCTGTTAATTAAATCTGACTGAAATAACATAGCCCAAATCGCACCTAACACCGCACCAATCGATATTGCAGGGAACGCCGGCATTTTACGAATTGCTAAAAGCAATAACACAACCAGTGGTACTAGCATTTCAAAACCGATATTAAAGTTTTGCTCTAATAAATTAACGATTTCATCAATACGCCCTGCTTCTGTTGAGCCTCCAGCATTAAAGCCCATAAAGATAAAAATGATTAAGGCAATGATGAAGCTTGGCACTGTTGTCCAAAGCATATGATGGATATGTTCAAATAAATCAGCACCAGCTACAGCAGGTGCTAAGTTAGTTGTTTCAGAAAGTGGGCTTAATTTATCACCAAAGTAGGCACCAGAAATAACCGCACCCGCCGTTACAACTTGTTCAAGGCCAAGGCCTGTTGCAACACCTAATAACGCCACACCAATGGTCGCCGCTGTGGTCCAAGAACTGCCTATACTCATAGCTACAATGCCACAAATTAAGCAGCTAGCCGCATAAAACCAGCTAGGATTGATTATTTGTAGCCCATAGTAAATTAGAGTTGGTACAGTACCCGATAACAACCAAGTACCAATTAAGGCACCCACCATTAGCAGAATGATAATTGCACCGAGTGATAAGGTGATCCCTTCAATCATGGCTTGTTCTAGTTTTTTCCAGGTATAACCATTTTTTAAACCAATTAATGCTGCAGTAAAAGTAGCGAATAATAAAGCGATTTGGTTAGGACCTGATGATGAATTATCACCGAATAAATAAACAGCGGCGCCTAGCAGGCACACGAGCACAGTAATTGGGATCAAGGCATCTAAAAAACTGGCCTGTTTAATTGGCTTCTCTTCAATTGAATTCAAAAGATAGTCTCCTACACGTCTTATGTGGCGTGTTTAATTATTATTGTAAGCTTGACGCAAAACTTCAGTGGCTTTTGGGCAGCCATATCCTGCAATTATAACAACCTGACCTGTTTTAGGTAGCAAAAAAGGCGCCTAAGCGCCTTTTTATTAATCAATATTGCTATTTAATTGCCAATTATTTCTTAGCAATACGACCATATTTAATAAAATCCTGCGTGATTAATGCAGCCTCTTCTAAGAAAGGGTCTAGTTCATCAAGGCTATCAGGTAAATCATCAAGCTTTTCTACTGGCTTTTCACCAAGGCGAACTAATCGTTCATTAGCACGCTCTAAAGCACGCTCTTCACTTTCATCTTTCTCTTTTAAACGCGTCGCTTCAACCAGTGAGATAGTTTTACGGTCTTTCTCTTCTTGGTAGCGCTTAATGTCATCAAACACATAACCAAACTCCGGCTCATCTGCAATTCGCGAATCATGAAGCTTATTAACGTAAGCAATAGCTGGTTTCAAGTTATCGACTGAATTATATTTAGCGCGAATGATACTATCCCAAGGTAAGGCATTATCTTGTTGGCTCTCGCCCCACTCCGATGGTTCAATTGCTGATGGGAATGACACATCTGGGATCACTCCCTTGTGCTGCGTGCTTCCGCCATTGATACGGTAGAACTTAGCGATTGTATATTGCACGCTACCTAATGGGTGATCGTATAAGTCATAGGCGCGGCCAAGGGGTTTATGCTGCTGTACTGTACCCTTACCAAATGTTTGTTCACCAATCACAATTGCACGGCCATAATCTTGCATTGCTGCAGCAAAAATCTCTGAGGCTGATGCACTGTAACGATCAACTAAAACAGTGAGTGGGCCATCATAAAAAGTGACGCCGTCACGGTCTTTTTGCTCTTCAATACGATTATTTAACGTGTGAATTTGCACTACTGGACCTTGGTCTATGAATAAACCAGAAAGCTGAGTTGCTTCGTAGAGTGAGCCCCCACCATTTTGACGTAAATCAATGATAATACCGTCTACTTTGGCTTCTTTTAATTTCGCAATTTCAATTTTAACGTCTTGCGATAAATTGTTGTAGAAACCTGGGATTTCAATCACACCAATTTTGCTGGTTAAGTCAGAGTATTTTGCTTCAAATACTTCAGATTTTGCAGCGCGGTCTTCTAAGCGGATCTTATCACGAGTGATTTCAACTACTTTAGGTGTACCGTGAGCATCTGCACCTTTTAAGTATTGCAGGCGAACTTTTGTCCCTTTTGGGCCTTTGATCAGATCAACTACGTCATCTAAACGCCAGCCAATCACATCAACAAACTCTTCACCTTCTTGGGCAACACCAATAATACGGTCATCTGCTTTAATTTGTTCTGACTTATCAGCCGGGCCACCAGGTACTAAGCTACGAATTACTGTATAGTCTTCATCATAGCTAAGCACAGCACCAATGCCTTCTAATTCAAGATCCATGTCCATCTTAAATTGCTCAGCACGGCGAGGTGATAAATAAGAGGTATGCGCTTCAATGCTTCGTGCGAATGAATTCATCACGATTTGAAAAGCATCTTCACTATTAGTTTGCACTAAGCGTTTTTGCGCATTGTGGTAACGTTTGGTCAAGACTTCTTTAATGCCTTGCCAGTCTTTACCCGTCATTTTTAATCGTAAAGCATCGTACTTGACTCGTTGACGCCAAAGTTCATCAAGCTCAGCTTGGCTTGTTGCCCAATTGGCATCTTCACGGTCGAACAGATACTCATCTTCTTTATCGAACTTCATTTCGTTTTCAAGCAGCGATAAAGAATAATCATAACGTTCAAAGCGACGTTTTAAGCTTAAGTTAAAAATATCAAAGGCAAATCCCAATTTACCTGTCGACAATGCATTATCAAACTGATCTTTATACTGCTTAAAAGAAGCAATATCAGAGGCTAAAAATACATTTTTGTTGTAGTCGAGAGATTCAATGTATCGATCAAAAACCTTTTCAGATAATTGATCGTTAAATTTAATTGGTTTGTAATGTGCACGAGTAAATAAGTTTGTCACCCGTTTGCTTGCCGTACTATGTTGGCTTTCTTGCTTGAGTACTGGCAGATCTTTTTCAGTCAAATTGTCTGAAGATGCCAATAATGAACCTGAAAACAGGGCAGCGACTAACGGAATGAGCGTAAACTTTTTACTCATACACAACTCCTTTATTTTTTACAGCTATTAAATGATATACAGGCTGTCTGCTTTGGTCTTAACTTGCATCCCTGTTACTAACTCAACGTGAACTTCATCTTTATTCACTTCAGTAATAACTGCGTTTACAAGTGCTTGGCCAAGTTTAACTTTAACTTTGCTATTAACCTTGACCTCAGAGGCAGGTAAAGGTTCAACTTTTCCTGAACGTTTTGCAGGAGCAGCTTTAGCTGGCTTATTACTTACTTTAGCGCCTTTTTCGCCTGATTTAGCGTGGTGGCCAGTATTCTTTTTGTAAGATTTTGTGTCACCGTCTTTACGTGGACGTTGCGGCTTCTTACGCTTCGCCATTTTAGCGCGGCTTTCTTCTAACGCTTTTTGTGCGTGCTCAATGTGCTCTTGTTCAACTTTTTCGTCTTGATTACCATCAAGATCGATACGGAACTCAGACTTTGTCACAGCTTCTAAATAGCGCCAGTTTGAGGTGTACTTTCTTAATGCTTGACGTACCTGAGTTTTACTTACCTTCTCAGAACCTTCAATGCGCTCAGCAATATCTTTAAAGATACCGACTTTAAGCGGCTGAATACCGTCTTTTTGTTTAAAACATTGTGGAAATTCTTGATATAAGAAATCCAGTACTTCATTAATATCTTTTAGCTTGTTTGTGGTTTCCATCTTAGAACCTTTTATTACATCTTTTCATCAAGTGATGAATCGACATAGTGTGTTACCCAGTCGGTCAACTCTTCGAAGTCCGCTTCAATAAGCGCTAAATCACCACGAAGGTGTTCCCAAATACCATTTATAATTTCATCAATTGATTCACAGTCAAGGTCATCCGGTAGACGATCCCAAGCCATGTGAATCAGGTCGTTGAGCCTTTCAGCAACAACTTCTTCTTCCCCTTCCCAATCACCAACATCAGCAATTGCAAAGAGGTAATCTTGCACATTTAGCAGATCTTTCATTTTAGATTTGCCTCAAAGCACTTTACCAATGCTTCTAAACCAGCTTGATCATCAGCATCGAATCGCGCAATGCTTGGGCTATCGATATCAAGTACAGCAAATACTTTACCGTCTTTGAAAATCGGCACAACTACTTCTGAGTTAGATGCAGCGTCACAGGCAATATGGCCAGCAAATGCATGCACGTCTTCAATGAGTTGTGTTTGTTGTGTTTGCGCGGCAGTTCCACATACCCCTTTACCTACTGGAATACGGATACATGCAGGATTACCTTGAAACGGCCCTAGCACTAATTCTTCAGGTGAATCCATCAAATAAAAGCCCGCCCAATTTACGTCCTCTAGTGAGGTAAATAACAGCGCACTAATATTTGCCATGTTGGCAATGATATTTGATTCACCAGTGATTAGCGATTCAGTTTGTTTAACTAATGACTGGTAAAAATCTTGCTTTTGCATACCAAACTACTTCTTATTAAACATACAGTAGCTAAAGGTACTCTTTGTAGACGACAAATGAAACCTTTTGAGGGCAAAAAAAAACATTTTGCCCTCAATTTCATTCAGCTTGATTAATTATTCTGCTATTGATGAGAAGATTGTGCTGTAAGGCCCTGTCTTAAACCAAATAAAAACAGCCCTGCTGCAAGGGCAGACATGACAGCATTGACTACAAATGCCATACCTGTTGTAGCACTCAATAAGTAACTAAAGATAGCTCCACCTAGTAAACCCAGTGTCAGCACACCTGAATAATTTACTTTCGCATACTTATACATAAGCAGGTAGCCAGGTACCACAAATGCAGCCATAGTTAAGCCTACAATGTGTGCATTGGCTATTGCACTGACAAGTAAGTTAAAGAAAATACTAAAGCCATTTCCTTCAAGTGAAAACGCATAATAAAGGCCTAAAATACAACCAACGATCACAGGCGATAATAAAGAAAGTCCTACACTCTTTGCTAAACGATGTTTCATAAATTCCCTAATGCCACAAAGATAATACGAGAAGTATTAAGCATGGACTAACTAGGGAAAATGCGAAATATCGACAATAGTCGTAATTTGCTTAGCAAAGGAATAAAGCGGCAGAAACAAAAAAGCCGCTGAATAAATTCAGCGGCTTCAATGATGGTGGAGAGATAGGGATTTGAACCCTAGAGGGGCTACAAACCCCTGCCGGTTTTCAAGACCGGTGCATTCGACCACTCTGCCATCTCTCCGAATGCGAAAACCTACCCGCTTACGCAAGTAGTAAAAATAATGGTGGAGAGATAGGGATTTGAACCCTAGAGGGGCTACAAACCCCTGCCGGTTTTCAAGACCGGTGCATTCGACCACTCTGCCATCTCTCCGACGGCGTGCATAATAGATAAGGAAGCCGGGTTTGTGAAGCTTTTTTTTCAAAAAACTGTTTAAGTGATTAAAAAACAACTAAATCGTTCAGCATTAACACAATCAAACTCAAAATATAATCGATTTGAACTTTTCTATTATTTATCTTGTCTATTGATCCACAATAGTTTGCCCAAATATATAACTCTTGATAGGCTTAGTTCAGTTTAATAATTGGAACTAACGAACGTATAAGTTCATTTAAAGGAGCTCTAACAATGGCGTTTAATCAATCGTACAATACTGCTAGACCAGTAATGTCGACTATTGAAACCAATAAAGTTTTGAAGAATACCTATTTCTTACTAGCTATGACACTGGCATTTAGCGCAGTAACAGCGGGTATTTCAATGGCAATGAATCTACCTTATTTTATGGGGTTAGTATTTAGCTTGATTGCATTTGGTGTACTTTTTGTTGTCAACAAAAAGGCAGACAGTGCATCAGGTGTTGCCTGGGTATTCGTTTTCACAGGTTTGATGGGCGCAGGACTTGGTCCAATGCTTAACTACTACGCTGCAATGCCAAATGGCCCTATGCTTATTATGCAAGCCCTAGGTTCGACAGCCTTAATCTTCTTCGGCTTATCAGCTTACGCTCTAACCACTAAAAAAGATTTCTCATTTATGGGTGGTTTTTTAACAGTGGGCTTAATTGTGGTAATTATCGCAAGCTTAGTAAATTTATTTATTGGTAGCTCTATTACCTTTATGGTAATTAACGCTGCAGTTGTATTGATTATGTCTGGTTTAATATTATTTGACACTAGCCGCATTATTAATGGCGGTGAGACAAATTACATCCGCGCAACAGTTGCTTTATATCTGAACGTGTATAATTTATTTACGTCACTTCTACACCTACTTGGTGCAAGTGATGACTAATTAAATAGTTCTGCTAAAATAGCCCCTTTCTAGGGGCTTTTTTATTGGATGCGTTTTGGCACAATTTGTACTTTCTCTTCATACCGCGCCGACCGATCATGACACGACACAACGGCTAATTAAATTTGCGCAAGCTTGTCTTGATTCTGGTCACTCAATTACAGCTATCTTTCTTTATCAAGCAGGTGTTTTCCACGCAAGTAATCATTTAGAACTTGCCAGTGATGAGTTACCAATTAATCGTTTATGGCAAGAATTAAACTCGCAAGATGTTCCTCTGCTTCTTTGTGTTACTGCTGCAGAAAAACGAGGGTTAGATATTGATAACACAGGCGTGTTTACAGTTGCTGGCTTAGCTGAGTTTGCAATGTTAGTAAGTGAAGCTGATAAATGGGTGCAGTTTAAATGAAAAACATTCTTGTGATCAGTCAACACAGTCCATTTGATGATCAACATATTCGTGAATCACTCGACACTACACTGATTTTTGCTGCTATCGAACAAAACATTAGTTGGCTTCTTAGTGGTGAGGCAGTATTAGCTCTGAAAAAAAATCAACAGCCAGAGCAACTTGGCATTAAAAACTATTTTAAAACCATTAAAACCCTTGAGTTATACGATGTTGAAAACATTTATGTCTGTGAAAAGTCGTTAATGGACTTTAACCTTTCAGAAGATAGTCTGATTATCGATGTTAAAGTAGCTAACTTTGAGCAACAGCGAGACTTAATTACAGAGCAGCATCAGGTGGTGACGTTATGAGTACATTGCATATTTTTTCGAAACCCTTATCCCACTATTGCAATAATATGTTGGCTAATCTAATTACTGCACAGGATAAGGTACTACTAGTCAGTGATGCTTGTTATAACAATATGCAATTTAAGCAGTTCTCATCCTGTCTATATTTACTTGAAGAAGATACTACAGCTCGCGATATTTCACTCAATAAAGAGGATATCGTAATAGACTACACACAGTTTGTAGAAATGACTTTAAATGCACAGAACACAATTACTTGGTAAACCATGCTTGAATTTAATAACAAACAAATAGAAACAGACAAACAAGGTTATTTACTTGATTCAAATGATTGGTGTGAAGATCTAGCGCCTATCATTGCTGAACAAGAGAACATTACTTTAAGTGAACAGCACTGGGAAGTTGTGCACTTTGTGCGTGATTTTTATCTTGAATACAACACCAGCCCAGCTATTCGTATGTTGGTCAAAGCTATGGCTCAAAAGCTTGGTGAAGAAAAAGGTAATAGCATGTACTTGTACAAACTTTTCCCTAAAGGTCCTGCTAAGCAAGCAACTAAAATTGCAGGTTTACCTAAACCAGCTAGGTGCATTTAATGGTAAACAAACCTAAAAGTAAACCACGTCGCAGTAGTGGCCGAACATACTCAAGGCCGATACAAAAACGTGAAGTAAAAAAAGCAATTAGCCCAGAGAAACGTAAAGTCGTACTGTTTAACAAACCATTTGATGTGCTTTGCCAGTTTACTGATGACCAAAACCGCAAAACGCTTGCCGACTTTATTACTATTAAAGACGTTTATGCAGCAGGACGCCTAGACAGAGATAGTGAAGGGCTGTTGCTACTTACAAACTGCGGTAAATTACAACACACTCTCACTGAACCCAATAAAAAAACAGCAAAAACGTATTGGGTGCAAGTAGAAGGTGATGTTACTGATGAGGCTATCTTTGCGCTTAACAAAGGCGTAGAGCTTAAAGATGGCATGACCAAGCCTGCCAAGGTTAGGCGAATTAATGAACCCGCAATTTGGCCACGTACCCCGCCCGTTCGCGAACGAAAGAATATTCCAACTAGCTGGTTAGAAATATCCATCACTGAAGGAAGAAACCGCCAAGTTCGCCGTATGACAGCCCATGTTGGTTTCCCTACTTTGCGATTAATTAGATATAGCATTGGTAACTATACTCTTGATGGTTTGGACAGTGGCCAGTTTAAAGTCGTGAACAATCCCGATGCATAAACCTAATGTCACAGTTGCTGCAATCGTCAGGTGTCAAGACAAGTATTTACTTGTTAAAGAGCGCGATAAGCACACAGGTGAAATTTGTTATAACCAACCAGCAGGTCATTTAGAAGCCAATGAAACCTTAGCAGAAGCAGCTCATCGCGAACTTGTTGAAGAAACTGGCATTAGCCTTAATGCCAATCATCTTGTTGGCATTTATAATTTGCATGCCGCAAATGGCGTTCACTATATGCGTTTTAGTTTTGCTTTTAATTGCCCTACACTAATAGCACCCTCCCCCCAGGATGATGATATTCTCAGCGCAGATTGGTTTAGTTTTGAACAAATTAAAAGCCTACCACTGAGAAGCCCCCTCGTTTTAAAATGCATTGAAGATCATTTAGCTGGTAAAGCCTATCCACTTAGTTTGATTTACCAATAACGGCTGTGATTTTGGCTGGTTTGGGTATATAATATCGGCCTTTCCATAGCAGTTAAAAAATGACAGCGAATATTATGAGCGAAAATAGTCACATTAAAGTCATCGTGGGTATGTCCGGCGGTGTGGATTCTTCTGTATCAGCGTATTTATTAAAGCAACAAGGCTATCAAGTTGAAGGCCTGTTCATGAAAAACTGGGAAGAAGATGATAATGATGAATATTGCGCTGCAGCTGAAGACCTTAAAGACGCACAAGCAGTCTGTGATAAATTAGGTATTGAGCTTCATACTGTAAATTTTGCAGCAGAATACTGGGATAATGTTTTTGAGTACTTCTTAGCAGAGTACAAAGCAGGCCGTACGCCTAACCCAGACATCATGTGTAATAAAGAAATTAAATTCAAAGCATTCTTAGAATTTGCAGCTCAAGCACTCGGCGCTGATTACATCGCTACTGGTCACTATGTGCGCCGTGAAAAACGGGGTGATAAATTTGTTATGTGTCGTAGCCTTGATGACAATAAAGATCAAAGTTATTTCTTATACACTTTAAGCCATGAACATATTGCACAAACGCTTTTCCCTGTAGGTGATATTGCTAAACCTGAAGTTCGCCGTATTGCCGAAGAGCAAGATTTAATAACTCACGATAAAAAGGACAGTACAGGTATTTGTTTTATCGGTGAGCGTAAATTTAAAGATTTCTTACAAAAATTCTTACCGGCACAGCCAGGTAAAATCGAAGATACCGATGGTAATGAAGTTGGCGAGCACGAAGGCTTGATGTATCACACTTTAGGTCAACGTAAAGGCCTCTTAATTGGTGGTATGAAAGAAGGTTCGGGTGAACCTTGGTATGTTGTAGACAAAGACATTGAACGCAATGTACTAGTTGTTGGCCAAGGTAAAGACCACCCTCGCCTATACAGCAATGGCTTAAATGCAAATCAACTACACTGGGTTGACCGTGTCGGCCCTAAAGGTACAACACGCTGCACTGTTAAAACTCGTTATCGCCAAGAAGACATCAGCTGTACATTACTCGTTGGTGAAGATGGCATGGCTCGCGTATTATTTGATGAGCCACAAAAAGCGGTTACACCTGGTCAATCAGCCGTATTCTACGCTGATGAAGTCTGCTTAGGTGGTGGTATTATTGATTCGGTGATTAAGTAATGACAGAGCACCAAGTCATGGCTTTAGCTGCCATGTGTCAAGTTGCCAAACAAGTACAAAAAGTTGCGCAATATGGCCAAGGCAGTGATCACGAATTAGAAAAGTTATTAAGCTGTATTGTCGAAACATCACCTGATACACCTGAAGATGTATATCAGGGTAAACATAATTTACGTGAAGGCTATCGTATTTTGATTGCCCAGCTTTCTGCCGGCGCAGATAAAGACGTCGAAATCGTAAAATATGTAGGTGGCTTAATGCAATTAGAACGTGCCTTGAGCGCAAAACAAAGCAGCTTAAATGAATTAGGTCGTCGCATTGATGACGTTAAACGTCGCCTCGACCATTTTGCTATCACAGATGATACTGTAGTAGCAGCGCTTGCTGATATTTACTCGTCGGTGCTAAGCCCCCTTGGGCATCGTATTCAAGTTTACGGCAAGCCAGAGTTATTAAAACAGCAGCTCACGCAAAACAAAATTCGCGCCTTATTATTGGCCGGAATTCGTAGTGCCGTGTTATGGCGACAAATGGGCGGTAAACGCCGTCACTTTTTCTTTGCAAAAAGAAAAATCCTCGCTATTGCTAAACAATCAATTTAATTATCGTTCAAACTAGACAATTTAGGAGTCATTATGGAGCTTTCAGCGTTAACCGCTATCTCTCCGGTAGATGGTCGCTATGGCAGCAAGACCACGGAACTACGCAGTATTTTCAGCGAATTTGGTTTAATCAAATACCGTGTAACTGTTGAAGTTCGTTGGTTACAAGCTTTGTCTGCAGCTAGCGCAATCACAGAAGTACCGGCATTTAGCGACGAGGCTAATGCTTTACTTAATGCCATTGTTGATAACTTTAGCGAAGCTGACGCAGCACGCGTTAAAGAGATCGAGCGCACAACTAACCATGACGTTAAAGCAGTTGAATACCTACTTAAAGAAAAAGTGGCTGACAACGCAGAGCTTAACGCAGTTAACGAATTCATTCACTTTGCCTGTACTTCAGAAGACATCAATAACTTGTCTCATGGTTTAATGCTAACTGAAGCGCGTGACAAAGTATTACTTCCATACTGTGACCAACTTCTAAATGCATTAAAAGAAAAAGCAGTTGAGTACAAGTCAGTTGCGATGATGACACGTACCCACGGTCAACCAGCTACCCCTTCTACAATGGGTAAAGAGTTTGCAAACGTCTACATGCGCTTAAAGCGTCAACGTGACCAAATTGCTAACGTAGAAATGTTAGGTAAAATCAACGGTGCTGTAGGTAACTACAACGCTCACCTAAGTGCATACCCAGATTACGATTGGCACAGCCACGCTGAGCAGTTCGTAACGAGCCTAGGTTTAACATTCAACCCGTTCACAACACAAATCGAGCCACACGATTACATTGCCGAGTTATTCGATGCAGTTGCACGTTTCAACACTGTATTACTTGATTTTGACCGTGACGTTTGGGGCTACATTGCACTTAACCACTTCAAACAAAAAACAATCGCAGGTGAAATTGGTTCTTCAACAATGCCTCACAAAGTAAACCCGATTGATTTTGAAAACTCTGAAGGTAACTTAGGTATTGCTAACGCTATCTTTACTCACCTTGCACAAAAACTACCGGTATCTCGCTGGCAACGTGACTTAACTGACTCAACAGTGTTACGTAACCTAGGTGTTGGTATGGGCTACACTCTTATCGCTTACCAAGCGACATTAAAAGGTGTAAGCAAGCTTGAAGTAAATGAAGAACGTTTATTACAAGAGCTAGATCAAAACTGGGAATTACTCGCAGAGCCAATCCAAACTGTTATGCGTAAATATGGTATCGAAAAGCCATATGAAAAACTTAAAGACCTTACTCGTGGTAAGCGCGTAAACCAAGAAATCATGGCTGATTTCATCGACGGTCTTGAGTTACCTGAAGAAGCAAAAGTAGAAATGAAAAAATTAACTCCGGCTAATTACATTGGTCGTGCGGTTGAGTTCATCGATAACTTAGCTTAAATTCAAACAAAGACTTGAAAAAGCGAAAGGCCTTCCTTTCGCTTTTTTTATACCAATTCGCTTAGGTCATGTTATGTATCAATTATCCATCAATTCACTTACCCAAGAGCAATTTTTAGCTCAGTATTGGCAAAAAAAACCATTGCTTATCAAACAAGGTTTTAAAGACTTTACTGACCCCATTGAGCCAGAAGAGCTTGCGGGTCTTGCAATGGAAGAAAGTATTGAATCACGAATAGTGACCAATCACTCAAATGACTGGCAAGCACACCATGGTCCGTTTGAAGACTTTAGCTTATTGACTGAAAAGCACGCTACATTACTAGTACAAGCGGTTGACCATTGGCATAACGAAGCTGCTCAATTACTAGAGCCATTTCGCTTTATTCCTAACTGGCGCATCGATGATTTAATGATTAGCTACTCAACACCAGGTGGTGGTGTTGGCCCGCATTTAGACCAATACGATGTGTTTATTATTCAAGGCCAAGGCAAACGCCATTGGCGGGTTGGTATGCCTGATGCTAACCTAAGACAGTTTGCGCAAAATAAAAGCCTGCTACAAGTCGAGCAGTTTCCTGCTGTTATCGACTGTGTTCTAGAGCCTGGTGATATTCTTTATATTCCACCGGGTTGTCCACATGAGGGTTACGCAGTTGAAAACGCATTAAATTACTCTGTTGGCTTTCGAGCACCAAACCAGCGCGATTTATTATCACAGTTTGCAGACCATTTGATAGATACTGAACTTGGCAATCAACGATACAGTGATGCTGAGCTTAAATTACGTGACTCAAAAGGCGAACTTAAGGAATTTGAAGCTGAAAATGTTAAACAGCTGATGATTGCTGCAATAAATGATGATGCAATATTTAAGACTTGGCTTGGTAACAATATGAGTCAGCCAAAACATGAAATGGATTTAGCACCTTTAGAAGAACCTTATACATTAGATAATTTACTTGAGTTACTACGTGATGACGAGGTTGTTTTTGAGCGCTTAGGTGGCACCCGAGCAATCTATCAAGTGATTGGAGATAAAATACTTTTAAGTGTTAATGGCATTAATTACATGCATGATTTACATGAGCTTGAATTAATTAAAAAGCTCACAGATCAAACCTGGCTGACAGCTTCTGATATAAATAGTTCAAAAAATAATCACATTTTCTTGAAAACTTTTACTACACTTTTAAATGAGGGTATTTGGTTTTGTTAGGAGCGTGTGTTTATGGGCTATCAAATAGATGAAGTTGAATGGAATATCGACAAGGAACTTTTACAACAGATCCGAGAGCGGGTATTTGTTTGCGAATTGCATATTCCAAAACACATTGAGTTTGACCATTTAGATAAAACAGCACATCACGTCCTTGTAACAGATGAATGTAAATGCCCAGTTGCTACTGGGCGTTTATGCAATGATGGCCTAATTGGTCGTATTGCTGTTTTGCCTGAACACCGTAACCGTTCGGTTTACAAATCATTATTGAATTACTTAGTAAGTATGGCTGAAAAGCAAGGCTGTGACTGTGTCAGTATTAATTGTATTTTGAATGAGGTAGACAGGTTTAAACAAAATGGCTTTTCAGCAGATGGTTTAGTGTTTATGGAAGCTGGTATTCCAAGGCAGCGAATGCTCTGCCCTATTAAGCAGTTTGATACGCGGCCATTCACTTTAGTACATTAAGGTTTAGGTAAAATAAAAAAGCTGAATAAAATTATTCAGCTTTTTTATTAGTAAGTTTGTAAAGTCAGTTATGCTGGCTCGTTTTGCCACATTTCTTCTTTTTCAAACAACTCATATAAGCCATGAGCACGATTGATTAGCAAATTCGCAAAATCAACTTTGGTTTTGTCTACGGCCCCTGATTGCATTAGCTGATCAGCCTTCAATTGCCACTGCATTGAAAAATAACGTAATACTTCACGTGCATTAGTTGCTGCGCTTGCTTCAGCGTGATCAGTCGGTAAGCGACCCGTGATCACCCAATAGCTTTTACCGTTTTGTGCTTTAAATTTCCAAATTGCCACTAAAGGCGCAATGAAACGACTTTCTTTCTCAACAACAGTTTGCGGGATAACCCCTTTTTCTGCTAAATGCTTTTGTGCATTTTGGAAACATTCTCTTTGCCAAATAACACTTTGTTTTTGCGCTTCGGCTTGTTCTTCTGGTGTTAATGGTCTTGCTTGTTTTTGTTCCATGGTGGTTACTCTTTTACAACATTTCTGACACTTTAAGGTTTAAAATGGCGCTGTGCAAGTGTTTACGGGCAATCAAAAGGCATTTTAATTTACTTGAGTATTATTCAGCCAACTCAGAATGAAGAGTTAGGCACAGTTTAAAATTGCAGCTCTTCAATTGTTGATTCTCGACCTAAAATTGTGTTGCGGTGTGGGTAACGACCAAACCTATCAATAATAACTTTGTGCTTTAGTTCAAACTCATAATTACTCATGCCTTTAAACAATTGCTCAGCCTGCTGATGAATGACTTTCGATTCACTGTGCATAAAAAGCATATAAATAAACGCTACTTGTGAGCTATCAAATTATATATCAAAACCTAGTTCGATAGCTCTTTGCGCTAAGCTTAGCGCTTACGGATCTTGGCTAAACGCTTTCGCTGTTTCACGGTCAATACCGCGTGAAAACTGAGCTAACACGATGATTTCAGCTAATAGCCTAGCGCATATATTCACTAATCAGCATGCTCGCCAGCTAACCTGCAAAAGACATTATGAAAACTAACGCTTAATTAATGCATCAACTTCATCAGATTGTTAATACCAACCTTTAGGGCCAAATTCATGAAACCAAAAATCAATAATCTAATGCTTGTCCAAGCTTGAATTTCTTTAGTTACCAAGTACTTTTGCAGGGTCTACCCGGGTTGCTTGCCACGCCGGGTAAAGTGTTGCCAAAATTGCGAGTACAAAGGTGACAATCACGGTGATAACGATATCTTGCCATACTAATTTGCTTGGTAAAAACTCGATAAAATACACACCTTGTAACGGGTTATCACCAAATAAGTTACTTACCCAAGTGAACAGTTCACTAATATTTAATGCTAGCATCACACCGATAATCGTGCCCAAAATCACACCTATTAAGGCTTGTGTAAAACCTTGCATAACAAAGGTCGCTAAAATGGTACTATCTTGTGCGCCCATGGTTTTTAAAATCGCAATATTTGCCTGTTTCTCACGTACTTCCATCACTAGAGACGAAACAATATTGAAACTCGCTACCGCAATTATTAAAAACACCACGATATACACAATGGTACGAACCATTTGAATATCTTGATATAAGCTTCCCTGCGTTCGAAACCAACTAGAGACATAAACATAATCTGGAATAACTTGCCCAACACGCATCGCTGTTTGATGGGCGGCGAACACATCGGCCACTTGTAATCGTAAGCCGGTTACTTGGTTTTCATTAAAGCTCAGCACATTTTGCGCTTTGTCTAGACGAATAAAAGCCGCGGTTTCATCTATTGGACCGCCCATTTTAATAATACCAGCCAGATTCAAGCTCACGCGTTTTGGAGCCAGTAAAGTGTTACTTTGCTGGTTTATCTGTGGGATTAATAAGGTAACTGGATCGCCAATTTTAAGACCTAATCGGTTTACTATTTGTTGTCCTAAAAGCACATCTTCTTGTTGTAACTGGCTAACTAAGCGCCCTTCTGTAAATTGGTTTAATGCCGACACCTGATTTTCAAATTCAGGGCTAACACCGCGCACTTCAACCGCTTTTAACTCACTTTTATATTGCGCCATACCATTAACACTAATAAAGGGTGCAGCACCTGTTACACCGGTTTGAGAGCGAAGTAGCGCAATTTTTGATTGCCAGTTATTGATTGGTTTATTTGGCGCGACATATTCAACCTGTGGTACAACCGATAAAAGCCGATGCACTAATTGCTGCTCAAAGCCATTAATAACTGAAAGAGCAACAATTAAGACGGCTACTCCTAAAAGTATGCCAATCGTCGAAGCTTTAGCTATAAAGCTAACAAAGCCATTTTGTCCGTCTTTTTGTCCGCTATGAGCGCGGAATCGTTTTGAAATAAAGGCACTAAGCAACATGCTGAGACTCTTTAATTGCAAGCTTACCATCATCTAAATAAGCAATTTTGCCGAGTTTATCTGCAAGCTCTAAATCATGAGTTACCACTACAAAACTGGTTTTTAAGCTGGTATTTAACTCTTTAATTAAGTCGTAAATCTTAATAGCGTTTTGTTTATCTAGGTTACCCGTTGGTTCATCGGCAAGCACCAAAGCAGGCTCTGTTACTAATGCACGTGCGATTGCAACCCGCTGCCTCTCACCACCTGATAAAGCCGATGGTTTATGTTCGCTGCGATGAGACAAGCCTACTTTATCTAGCATGTTATGCGCTTTTTCCGTTGCATCGACTGCACTTAAACCTTTAATTAAGAGTGGCATAGCAACATTTTCAATCGCAGTAAATTCCATTAATAGATGATGGAATTGATAAATAAAGCCTAAATTTTCATTCCGGAAACTGGCTTGTTGTTTTCGATTTAATTTAGAAACCTGCTGACCTTTAATTTCAACCTTGCCTGAACTTTCGTTATCCAAGGTGCCTAATATATGCAATAAAGTACTTTTGCCTGAGCCAGAGCTACCTACAACAGCTAACATTTCGCCTTGTTTAAGTGTTAAATCAACCCCTTTTAATACCGCAACCTCGTTATCGCCATCTTGATAAACTTTGTTCAGCTGCTGACAATTGATAACTAAATCACTCATAACGTAATACCTCTGCTGGATTCACTTTTGCAGCTTTTCTGGCAGGATACAAAGTAGCTAAAAAGCTCATCGCAATACTCCCTGCAGCAATTAGACTCAAACTCATAACATCAAATTTAACTGGTAAACTCACACCCGCTAATAAATTGATGCCTAACATATTTAATAATTCATTAATGTTGCTACTTAATAGCACACCAAGTAACGCACCAATGCTGGTACCGATCAGACCGTTATATAAGCCTTGGATCATAAAAACATGCTGCACTTGTAACGGGGTTAAACCCAGTGTTTGTAAAATAGCTACTTCACTTTGCTTCTCACTGACCATCATGGTTAATGCTGAAACTATATTAAACACCGCAACGAGCACGATTAAGCCAAGTAACATCGACATAATACGCTTTTCCATCGCCACAGCAGCAAATAGTGTCCCTTGGCTAGCTCGCCAATCAGCCACTGTGTAATCATTTAAAATAGCTGACTGAGATTGCAAAACTTGCTCAACAGCAAATGGTTCATAAAGCGAAACACTTAAGTTTGGTGCCGCTGATTTTGCCAGCTTTAAAACCCGGCCTAACGAATAACCACTAGTAAATGCCAATGACATATCGATTTCTGATTGCGTTTCATAAAGAGCGCCAACGGTAAACAAGCGCTGGCTAGGTACTCGACCTAGGGGGGTATATGAACTCGCATTAGGCATAATCACCCGTACTTTATCCCCGAGCGAAATGCCTAATTTTCGGCTCAAATAGCGGCTAATAGCAATATGGTAGTTGCTATCCATTACTTGTGACCAATTACCGGCAACAATTTTATCCTTTACGTTATAGAGGGAGCTTCCTTCATCATAGAGCCCTTGTAACAATACGCCGTGCAAATCTTGGTTAGTTTGTAAAATAGCTTCACCATGACGATAAAGGTTAACTTGTTTAATATCTTGAGAGTTTTCTAGTTGCTGCTTTAACTGCAGCATGGTTTCTTTCGAGTTATCATCAGCAGATACTTCGATATGGGGAATTAATCCAAGCATGTTGGTTTTCAGGTTATTTTCAAAGCCATTCATTACTGAACTGACTGTAAACAAGGCCATTAAGCCAATAGCAATGCCCGCAATAGAGAAAAATGAAATAAATGAGATAAAGGCATTACCCTTTGAGGAGCGACTATATCTCAGCCCTATAAAAAGGCTAACAGGTTGAAACATAATAAGTTATGGATATTCCAAGGGCTAAATATGCGCTCATGTTAGCACAGATTTAGCTAGCATGGGATGCGCGAAATTGTAAAAAATAATTATAAATCTGATACTTGAACAGTAGCAACCAAATGGTCTAGTAATGCTTTTACATTGGTTGCTATAAACTGCCTAGGTGGATAAACACCCCATACACCTTCAGGTGCGGGTGCAACATTTGAAAGTACAGCGGTCAACTTGCCACTGGCTAGGTGTTCATTAACATAGTAATCCGGTAGTTGCACGATACCCAACCCTTTCATAGCAGCGTCAACCAATGCCCAACCGCTGTTACATGCTAACCGCCCAGCCACTTTTATATGCTTATCTTGGCCTTGCTCTTTTACCCGCCAGTAACTGTTATTTCCAATCAGGCAATTATGCTGATGTAATTCACTTACACTATGTGGTTGGCCAAATTTATTTATATATTCAGGGCTACAGCAAATAACAAGCCTGCGCTGACTAATACGCCGTGCTTTCAAGGATGAATCCTTTAAATGACCGAGCCGAATTGCTAGGTCATACCCATCTTCTAATAGATTGACTTGTTCATTACTTAAATGGCTGATCACTTCAATATCTGGGTGTTTTTGCATAAACGAATGTACTGCAGGCATGATAAAACTTTCACCGTACATCACTGGGGCTGTTAGCTTTATACTGCCTTTTGGTGTCAGTTGCTGCTCAGCAAGCAGTGCCGTGGCATCATCCATGGCATGCTGTAATTGCTTTGTTTGATGCGCAAACACCTGCCCCTCTTGCGTTAGCACCACTTTACGGGTCGTACGGGTTAGCAATTGTGTGTTTAATCGCTCTTCTAATTGACTCACATATCGGCTTACATGGGCCACCGACATACCCAGAAGTTTACTTGCTTTGGTAAAACTGCCCGTTTCTGCTACCGCTAAAAATTCATCAATTCCGTGCCAACGATTCATTATTACCATACTGTAAAAGTGTTTTAATAAAACGAAGATTATCATTCATTGAGAAATAAATAAAATAGACTAGGTTTAATACTTACTTCCAACAACTATAAGGGAACGTTATGACTGATTTTATTAAATCAAAAGCGGCTATCGCTTGGGGTCCAAATCAACCACTATCAATTGAAGAAGTGGATGTAATGATGCCTAAAAAAGGCGAAGTGCTTGTAAAGATTGTTGCTACAGGTGTTTGTCACACAGATGCATTTACTTTATCTGGTGAAGACCCTGAAGGTATTTTCCCAGCAATCCTTGGCCATGAAGGCGGCGGTATTGTTGAAGCTGTAGGCGAAGGCGTCACACATGTTGAAGTAGGCGATCATGTTATTCCTCTTTATACTGCTGAATGTGGCGAGTGTAAGATGTGTAAATCTGGTAAAACAAATTTATGCTCTGCGGTACGTGAAACGCAAGGCAAAGGTTTAATGCCAGATGGCACGACGCGTTTCTATAAAGATGGTCAACCAATTTATCACTACATGGGTTGCTCTACTTTCTCTGAGTACACTGTATTACCTGAGATTTCACTAGCTAAAGTAAGCAAAGAAGCCCCGCTTGAAGAAATTTGTTTACTTGGTTGTGGTGTAACAACTGGTATGGGCGCTGTAACTAAAACTGCAAAAGTTCAAAAAGGCGATACTGTTGCTATTTTTGGTCTAGGCGGCATTGGTTTATCGGCGATTATCGGTGCGAAAATGGCTGGCGCAGGCCGTATTATTGGTGTTGATATCAACACAAGTAAGTTTGATCTTGCTACTAAATTAGGCGCAACTGATTTAATCAATCCAAATGACTACGACAAACCAATTCAAGAAGTCATCGTTGAAATGACTGACGGTGGTGTTGATTTCTCATTTGAATGTATCGGTAACGTTAATGTAATGCGCTCTGCCCTTGAGTGTTGCCACAAAGGTTGGGGTGAATCAGTGATTATTGGTGTTGCAGGTGCAGGCCAAGAGATCTCGACACGCCCATTCCAACTGGTAACAGGTCGAGTATGGCGCGGTAGTGCGTTTGGTGGTGTTAAAGGTCGCTCTGAACTACCAGAGATTGTTGAGCGCTATATGAATGGTGAGTTTGCGTTAAATGATTTCATCACACACACCATGAAACTTGAAGATATCAATGAAGCTTTCGACTTAATGCACGAAGGTAAGAGCATCCGCTCAGTTATTCATTATTAATCTTTTAATTTGGCGTTAGGTTAATGCCTAGCGCCTTTGTTTCAAGGATTTGGTTATGCTAGAAAACATAAGCTCAACAAAAGTCAGCGGTGGCTGGCATAAACAATATACCCACCAAGCTACCAGTACACATTGTGCTATGCGCTTTGCGATATTTTTACCACCCGGTGCCAGCGAAACGAATAAAGTGCCAGTGATGTATTGGTTGTCAGGTTTAACCTGTACCGATGAAAACTTTATGCAAAAAGCCGGGGCATTTAAAAAAGCGGCTGAACTGGGTATTGCGATTGTCGCTCCAGATACTAGCCCGCGTGGTGATAATGTTCCTGACGATGAAAACTACGATTTTGGTCAAGGTGCAGGCTTTTATGTCAATGCGACTCAAGCGCCTTACAATGTGCATTACAACATGTACGACTATGTTGTGTCTGAATTACCTGCACTTATCGAAGCACACTTCCCTGTGACGACTAAAAAAGCCATTGCTGGTCATTCTATGGGTGGTCACGGCGCATTGATGATTGCACTCAAAAACCCGAAACAATACGTCAGCGCCAGTGCTTTTAGCCCGATTGTTAACCCGATTAATTGCCCTTGGGGTGAAAAAGCGTTTAGCAATTACCTAGGTAATGATAAAGCAAGTTGGCTTGAATACGACAGTTGTGAGTTAATGAAAAAAGCCGTCGCTGATGATTATTTACCGATTCGCATTGATCAAGGTGAGGCCGATAACTTCTTAACTGAGCAACTCAAAACAGAGAACATATTTGCTGTCGTGAATGAGAAAGATTATCCAGCCGAAATTAATATGCACGCAGGTTATGATCATAGTTACTTCTTTATCAGTAGCTTTATTGACGAACACCTAATGTTTCATCAAAAGTATCTGTGATTAATATCTAATTTTTAGTGTGAGGGCTTAGCTTCCTCACACTCTTTAATACTTCGTGTGATTTGCCTGCAAACTAACTTTGGTTGTTCCTCTTTTGGTTCGAGTAAACCTATTACAGCGCTATCAATTTCAAAGCCTAACTTCGCAAATGAAAAGCCCTCAGAGTCCGTTACTGTGCTGTTAGTTTGATTTGCATTTGTGGTTGCAAGGTTTGTTGGTTGTGAGTTTTTTGCATAGCCATCTACTATTGACCCCGCCACTGTACACCCCACTAATTGGTAGCTAACAAAGCAAATAACAAGTTTTGAGAAGTTAATCTTCATTATTAAAACTATCCATTAATGTAGGTCTTTTTTTCGGCTCAGCTTGAACCTCAACACATTCATTTACTGCGCGACTTATTTGACGACATTTAAGCTCAACATCTTTACCTTTGCTACCATTCTCTAGACCTTCAATAATCGCCTTGTCGATTTCGTAACCTAGCATTGTCATGGTCATGCCATAGTTAACTCGGTCATTATCTTTTTTATCTGCATAGGCGCTTGCAGGCTGTGCTTGGCTAGAGGCCCCGCCAATACCATCTGCAACTAGGCCAACTGCTGTACAGCCACTGAGTAAACTAAAAGATAGCATCACATACAAAAATTTAAGCATCGGTCCTCCAATACACTTAAGCTTATTTTATAAGCATAATGACAAATGCATAATTTAACTGTAAAAAACTGTAAATTAATCACAAATATCGCGAATAAACTCTTTTAGAAACCCAACTAACTGCAATAGGAATATTAATAAGAAAGGTAAAGCGCCTAAAATTGCAACGCTTCGATTTAATGGCTCATCTTGTAAAAGTAAAAGAGCCAAGCTGCATAAGAATAATGCCAAACACCAAGTGTAAAGGGTCACTCGATTGCTAGGATCAGCTCCTACAAGTTCCCTTATGACTAAAATTGCAGAGTCAGCTGATGTTGCTACAAATATCAATAGTAATAACAAACTAGCCCAAATAAACACGGTTCCTTGCCAACCTAATTGATTAAAAAATACAAATAATCCTTGGCTGTAATCTTGTTTTATCGCTACTAAAATACCCGCTTGATTGAGTCTATCCCATTCAATTGCTGCCCCAGAAAAGGTCGCAAACCAAATAATAGTCACTAAAGTAGGAATACACACAACCGCAAAAATAAATTGCCAAACCTTACGCCCCTGACTTATTTTGGCTAAAAAAACACCAACAAATGGACCCCAGGCTAACCACCAAAAGTAATAGTTATATGTCCAATGAGTGGCCCAATCCGGCGCTTTTAATTGGCTATCAAATTGCCAAGTTCCAGTTACTAGCAGCTGTAAATAATAGCCAGTTCCATCTAGAGCAATTTTTATAATTGGCTCAATCGGCACCACTGTTAATAACCAGACCAACAAACTGAATGCCAAAATCACATTAAAAATGCTTAGTGATTGTACGCCGCGACGTAAACCAAACTTTACTGATAGCGAATATATAACTGTTAATAAACAAACGATTAATGAGCCAACTAATAAAGTAGAAGTAACTCCCAACTCTATCTCAACCCCTTTACTTATCAACAGAGTTGAATTTGCTATAGTGCCAACTACACCAAAAAATATCGCGAGAACAGCAATTAATTTTACAATAAAAGAGACTGTAAATTTTGTTGATTTATCAAACCTGTTACCTACTGCAGTAAGAACAGGCGAACAAATATCACCAGACTTACCACTATATTGAGTTAACCCACCAAGCACTAAAGCAAATACCGCATAAAGTGCCCAAGCATGAGCCCCCCAATTAACTAATGTTAGCGCCAAGCTACTGGCTAATCTATCTGGATATAAGCTTTGTTTAAGGGGCGGGTCAAGCGAATGTAAAGCAGGCTCCGCAACTCCCCAAAAAACTAGGCCAGAGCCCATTCCCGCAGCAAATAACATAGCAAACCAGCCAAAGTTAGAATACTCAACAACAGCATCTTGCCCACCTACTTTACGGCTGCCTAATGGACTAATAGCTAAAATTATGATGGCGAACAATAAAAAATTCACCATTAAGAAAAAACTACTCCCAATCCAATCTAAAACCGTTTGTACAAAAGGCTGTACTTGTTCAGTGATAAAACTAGGCAAAATTACAGCAATGAGCGCACCTAACATACACAATGCGAGAGCAGTTTTTTCAAGAGATGAGGTTGTATGTTTCAAACTGAAGCCTATTTATTTAGCGTGTTTAGCATACTGTCTGTATGCTGAAATTTCAAACAGCCAAAAGACTGAAAAAATGACACAGTAGTGCGTAAAAATCGCAAATTATATCAAGCTCTACTTTTAAAAACCCGGCTACATGTCCCTAGTTTCCTCATTTTAATTAATTTGCTGATCGGGTATTGAAATTGCAACACTCGGCTATTAACAAAAAGGAATTGATTATGGACTTTAATCTTGATTGGCACGAGATCCTCGATAACCTAATGCACCTGGGGATTGCCTACTTACTTGCCCTACCCATGGCATTTGATCGAGAAAAAACGAGTAATGGCGCAGGTCTTCGTACTTTTCCATTAGTTGCTGTTGCATCTTGTGGCTATGCATTAGTTGGAATGTCTGTTTTAACTAGCTCAGAGGCTGAGTCAAAAGTACTCGAAGGGATTATCACGGGTATTGGTTTTATTGGCGGTGGCGCCATTTTGAAGAACAAAAACTCTACTTATGGAACAGCCACAGCAGCCAGTATTTGGAACATGGGACTTATTGGCATTGCTGTGGCATTTAGTCGTTACGAAATCGCCTTTCTAATGGCATTAATTAACTTCGTAACGCTAAGATATGTAAAGCGTTTAAAGTAAACAATTAACTGGCGTCATATTTTGAATTAACAATAGCATAACCAGTTTGTTTTACTTTAATCTCAGCAGAATTTGTAGATTTAACTAATAAACCGCAGCGTCGGCTTTGTTCATCAAGCACATAACTCACTGAATCATTTGCTTCAAGGTCTATTACTTGATCAGCACAACGGATCTGTAATTTAGATACATCACGTGCGCCCTCTATCTTGATAGAACCACGAGATAACGACAAATATGAAAGCTTATCCTTTGAGACATTAATTTGTGAATTGATCTGCGGAGTACGAGCTAATAAGTCATCAATTTGCTTAATTGTGGCAAGTTTGTTTTCTTCTGAAAACTCTTTTCCTTCAATATTATCTAGCGCATCAATGGCGTTGTAAGCAAGATTGAAGTCACCCTTGAAGCTGTACCATTGTAAAGCGCTTTTAGCGACTAAATACTGTATATCTGTTGGCAACTTATTTCGTAGTAAATAGGCAATAGACAGCTGCTCATCAAAGCCAAACCATTGTTGTTGATGGTAAAAAAATTGGCTTTTTAGCCATGCAAATAACGCCTGTTCAGAGGTGTTTTTAGTGTGATCTTTATATAGCTTGGCTAGTGCTTGCTCAGCTTTTTTAAATTCCTTTGCTTGCAGCATTTTATTGATTTCATCGTACTCATTGATAAAACCACGGCTAGCCTTATCATTTGAGTAGCCATTAAAATACTTACCTACTTCAAAAGAAAACAGATAACCACCTTCAACTGTTTCACCTTTTTTAGTCGCGGGTGCAAATTCTAAGTTCGTTAAATATTTCTCTGCGTTTTCTTCACTACCACGAGTATCAGATGCCATAATCACTTCGATATCTTTAGCTTTACCTTGTTTGTCCACTACATAAGACATTAAAGCCCAGCCCTCTAAACGAGAGCCATTATAACTACCTGGATAACGCGGATTTGTATTTTTTACGATATAGGCGGAAGTTGCTGCTTGAACATCAACACCTAAATCATTGACGTCTCTTGCTAAAGCCTGTGTTGGTAATGCGATAAGTGAACAAAGTACAGCGAGTTTAGTAAATTTAATCATGAGTAATTGCTCCAATTCCCTTTGATAGGAACATTTATAGCACTAAAAAAGGCGCTTTAAAAGCGCCTTGCTGTCAAGAATGTGCTTAAACAAGTCTTGATCTTAAAACATGTCCGAATAAGGGTTTGATTTTGATAATAAAACCTTTTTATCAAAACCTGGGATTGTCATTGAGTCTTGGCAAATTTTGATGTCATTTTCATCAATTAAGCCGTCACCAAAGCGATAAATAAGCTCATAATGACCTAAATCAGCCTGTTGTTGGTAATCAGCTTGAGCTTGAGCTACTTGAGTATGACGATCCTGATATTCCGCCATAACCACATCACCATGACGCTTTGCTAGCATTTGCAATGTAATTGCTGGAGATAAAACAGTCGCCGTTGCGTTGTTACCACCAAACCCTTTTGAATTTATAAATGCAATGTCCATTGCATCACATTGATAATGTTCTGTGCGAATATCTAAATGCTCGCTATAAACGTCATCAGCCACTTTATCGATTGTAGTAATCCCTGGCATAATGTTATGACTAAACACGCCTAATGCCATGGCTAATTGATCACCACTGGCTGGAGCAATAGTATGCCCAACATACGCTTTAGGAGCTGCAATCTTCCAATTATCAATAGCAAATGTCTGTGCTACCTTATGGTAAATTAATGATTCTGTTACGCGGTTTTGAGGCGTGCTTGAGCCGTGAGCCAATATAAAGCTACGTTTTTGTACCGCTTCTTGACCAACAATACCACTAGCTAGTGCAACAGATTTTGCCATTGTAATATAGTTACCAGGGCCCGGTGCTGTGATTGATTTTTTAATTCCATCAGCATTTACGAACACATCCGCAACGCTACCTAACACATCAGCACCTAACTCTAATGCCAATGCATCATCCATTAAGATAGCAACCTGTGCACCTTCACCAATTGTAAAGCCACAGTTTTCACCAAATGGACGGCTTGTACGGCGATGATCAACGACTTCTGAATTATCAAGGCGCTTTAGGCCCTCTTCATTTGCAAGTGCGCTCATATTACCAAAGCCTTCAACAATTTCTGGCGTAATAGCACACTCTACTGATGCCACAATCGCTACTCGCGTGCGACCTGCTTGAATATCGTTTACAGCAGCACGTAGGTTATATAAAAACGTGGCACACGCGCCTGATGTGGTAAAGGTCGTACCCACGTTACCTGTTACATAAGCATTGATAAAGTCGGTCGACATGGTGTTTAAGCCAAGTGCAAGCTGTTTTGTACTAACGCGATCACCTTGTTGACGCGCACGAATCAAACCACCAAAACCTTCATCATCAACTTGCCCAGCAACAGAGGCTGAGTAAGTACCAATTTGATCAGGCTCAACACTGTTCATTACCTGCTGCCACGGCAGACCAGTCGAACGAATTGCATCAGTTGCAGCAAAGATAGTTGCTTGCAGACCTCTAGGCTGGTAGCGGCTGTTATACATAGCTGAAGGTTCGAAACCTGTCGGTAGTTGACCCGCCGCTTTAATTGGATTATCGCGGGTACTGTCATGTTTAATAGCAAGATCAGCACTAATAGTTACTTTTACTTTTTTATCGCTCAACTCCTCAATGTGCCAGCTACTAGGTACAGGGGTTGGTAAATCACGGCGACGTGTTTCAAAAACTATTTGTTGTTCATCTGACGCTGTTAACGTCATTTTTTGCTGCCACGGAGTCGCATCAACATCGAAGTGATTTTTTTCAATTTTACGAATAAGTGTGCCAGCTAAAATTTGTTCACCGAACTTAGCTTCGATATCTTTTTCAGCAACTGTATTGCCTTGAGCATCTTTAAGTACCCCTTCAGTAAGGGTGACTAAGTTCATTAAAGTCGCTAAGCCTAAAAATGTCTCCTGACGGGCTTTAGCGTCCAAGCTGTCTAACACGATACGACGATAACCTTGATGAAAAGAAGTGCGGCCAGCGGCATTAATACCACCCATACCAACAATAACGGGTAATGCTGTCATAAAAAACCTTGAGAAAACGTGTTACGAGAATTAAACCAAGTTTAAATGGATTAACTAATACACTTTGTGCTTAAATAGCCAAATAACCTGCATAAAAGGCCAAAAACAACTGGTCGGAGCAATTTCAGTGACGAAACTTCAACATCAAAAAGCCATAGAAATTAGTATTTTGGTTTATCCACACTTACTAATAACTAGTTTAACCTTACCTATAGAAATGCTTAGAGCCGGCGAGGCCTTTGCCAAAAGCCATCATCAGCATAACGAATTTAAACCTCTCAACATCAACTTAGTAGCAACTAGCATAAAAGCGATCCCCAACCGCACGGGGCTAGCAATAATGCCCGATTGCGAAACTGCCTCAGCGCCAGCTAGTGAGTTAATTATTGTCCCTGGTATTTGGCGCAACCCGCGACCTGTAGTAAGCAAACAGCAAAGCTTGGTTGACTGGCTTGGCGATTCTTGGCGGCAAGGCAGTCATATCATTGGTGTAGGTACTGGCAACTGTTTAGTTGCTGAGGCTGGATTACTTGATGGTCACCCTGCTACCACCCACTGGCATTACGCAGAGCAATTTAAACGTGACTACCCTAAAGTGCAGCTTAAACCTGACTTTTTTATTACTCAATCTGAGCGTATGTATACAGTTGCCAGTTTAAATGCCCTTGCAGACGTTATAGTCCATATTATTAGCCAATATTATGGTCGAGCAGCAGCGCAACATGTTGAACGTAATTTCTCTCATGAGATTCGTAAGCCCTATGAAGATCAACGTTATCTAGAAGGTGCGGTTGATAAGCACCCTGATGAACTTATTGCTCAAATTCAATTTTGGCTGAAAAACAATTTAACCTCCGAACTGACCCTGCAAGAAATTGCGGCGCAATTTAGTTTAAGCTACCGCACCTTTACACGCCGCTTTCGTCAAGCCACCAGCCAAACACCCGTTGAATATTGGCAACAGCTGCGTGTTCAAACGGCAAAAGAGTTATTAGCCTCATCAAATTTATCTATTCAAGAGGTAGCACTAGAAGTCGGATATAACGACCAAGGTCATTTAACAAGGGTATTTAAGAAAGTGCTTTCACAAACACCAAGTGAATATCGCACAGTAGTTAGGCGTAAACTGTTTGGTTAATTAATAAGAAATTACTGATTGAAGAACAATAAAATCTGATATGGAGCATTTATGTTGCTCAATTAGAATTTGTTACTAAGCTATCACTTAGTAGTATTTGTATTTAATTGAGTATAAATAATGTATCAGCCTGATTATGATGAATTAGTTGAGAGTTGGAATAAAACCCTTGAAGTATTAGCACTGTTTGCCGATGTGCCTGTCGCTTTAGTAATGAAGGTCGAAAATAATATTATTAGTGTGTTTTCTAAAAATGCAAACCAATTAAACCCATACGAAATAGGCGACAGTGAAAAGTTTAAAAATTCAGGCCTTTATTGCGAGCATGTTGTAAAAAACCAGAAACTGCTGAATATACCTAATGCACTTATTGATGATGATTGGAAAGAAAACCCTGATATCAAGCTCAATATGGTTTCCTACTTAGGTTTGCCCATTTCTGCTGGCGATACAACGCCATTTGGTACAATATGTATCCTTGATAGCAAGCCCCATGAATACAACGAGCCAGTGATAAAACTACTCGAAACAATAAAACAAAGCTTTGAGACCCAACTAAAATTACTTTACCAACAGAAACAATCGCTTGAAAAAAACCAATTTACTGAGCTTGCCACTTTAATTCGTGGCATTGCCCATGAGGTCAATACTCCTTTAGGTAACTGCATAACAGCCGTTGATTTCACTAAACAAACAGTGACAGAAACTCAAAATAGGCTTACACAGAAATGCTTGAGTCAGCAAACACTGCAAAATACACTAAACACTTTGTTCGACACTCATGAACTAGTAAGTCGCAATTTAACTACTTGCGCCTATAAGATAAGAATTTTACAGGATTTGCTCTATACAAAAACACAATCAAGTAAAACAATCATGACGTTAACTCAGCTTTCGGAGTCATTGTATAAGCATTTAGAAGAGCAAATAAAACATCGTGGTATCAAATTAGATATTAATTATCAAAACCCTCATAGCCAATTCGAAGTTGAAATAGACTTGCTAAAACAAGTACTTTTTATTTTGCAGCAAAACTCAATTGAGCATGCGTTCAACAACATCGAAAACCCTGCTATAGAAATTGATATTTATGATTTTGATGAGGTATTAAAAATTCACTACACCGATAATGGCACCGGTATCAGCATAAGTGAACAAAACTCCATTTTCACCCCATTTTATAAAGGTAAAAACAACCAATCAGGTATTGGGCTTGGCCTCAGCATTGCGAAGAAAATAGTTACTCAACAACTACAAGGTGAAATCTGTGTTCAAGAAAGTAACAACGGCGCTCACTTTTTAATTAGTTTACCGAAGTAAGTTGGTTTAAATGTCTTTTGTAAACATAATCTTGCTAGTGTGTGGGCTACCTCTGTCCTCATAACCCACTATTGCATAACCATTTTTGATAAGCATATTCAGCATTGCAGGAAAACGGTTCATAGACTTAACCATTATAACTCGGTAATTATTGGTCTTAACCCAAGCTTCTTGCGCGTTTAATAATGATTGAGCTATGCCCTGCCCTCTACATTTTGGCGCAACTGCACCAAGCCAGCTATAAAAGGTGTTTGAATCTAGCTCATAACCCAGTTTGTAGGCCACAGGCTCATTTTCGATATAAGCAACTAAAGCTAGATGCTCAACATCTGCACACCGTGCTTGTAATTTACTGAGGCTATTTCGGCCATCAAACTCAGGAATTTGACTATCAACAAGTAACAAATCTTCTAAACAGGACGGCTTTATTGTGTAACAAGGCTCCATGAATCACTCTAATCTAACTTCTATTATCTAACTTCACTTTTCTTTTCGATAATACAACTTTGAATAGCGTTTTACACGAACATGCACACCGCGACCTAAGCTCTTAAATTTAGCTTCAAGTACATCTACGCCATATAAAATAACGACCACTAATACTGAAAGTTTAATTGCAGCTAACAAGTTATCAGTGGCAATCACAACACCTATAGAGGCTAATACCCAGATAGTTGCTGCGGAAGTTACTCCAACAACCGCACCATCTTTTGCAAGCATCACACCCGCACCTAAAAAGCCAATACCGGTGATAATTTGGCCCACTACACGTGAATGGTCTATCACATCGCCATGCAACATAAATGCAGTAGCAAGAAATAAGTAGGTACCTAACACAATGAGTGCGGAGGTACGAATACCAACAGGCTTACCGCGTAACTGACGCTCCATACCAATAATTGCGCCGCAAAATGCGGCGCTACCAATTGCTGACCAAGAATAAGGGGCAATATCAAATAAACTACTCAGAGTCACTGTACTTCCAAATCAAACTAACAATTAAAATTATAAATAAAAGGCCATCGCAGTGCTGAGTCTTGATGAACCAAAAC
>NZ_JAKEVN010000035.1:0-33913 GCF_022398505.1 Pseudoalteromonas sp. Isolate3
GACTTAAGTAAATTATATAATGAAGTTTCAGCTCGTCCTGGTGGCGCATCAGGTGTTGAAGCATTATTCGTTGCTGGTTTTAAGGAGTTTGCACGACATAAGAAAAATTCACCGCAAAGTGCAAGCATCGTAATGGAAGGCACACATCGTTCAATGCGTGTGGCTTTGTCACGCGAAGTTGAAAAACTAGAATCAAGTTTATCGTTTTTAGCGACAGTGGGTTCAATTAGTCCTTATATCGGCCTTTTTGGTACGGTGTGGGGTATCATGAACGCATTCATTGCATTAGGTGAAGTTAAGCAAGCAACTTTACAAATGGTTGCGCCGGGTATCGCCGAAGCACTTATCGCAACAGCGATGGGTTTATTCGCAGCAATCCCTGCAGTTATTGCGTACAACCGTTTTGCAAATAAAGTAGAAAAGCTTGAAGGTAATTACATTAACTTCATGGAAGAGTTCGCCAATATTTTACACCGCCAAGCAGCTGCGCAAATAGAGGCAAAAGCGAATGTATCAGCGTAAGAAACGTCGCCCAGTAGGTGAGATAAATGTAGTTCCTTACATTGATGTAATGTTGGTGCTACTTATTATATTTATGGCAACTGCACCACTGATTACTCATGGTGTAAAAGTGGACTTGCCGAAAATGGAAGAATCGGATCTTGTAGATACCAAAGATACACCACCTATCATTGCGTCAATTGATGCTGAAGGTAAGTACTATGTAAGTATCGGCACTGATCCAGAAGCTCCTATGGAAGCAATTGATGTAGCTGCTGTTATAAAATTACAACTTCAGAAAAACCCCGATACTCCGGTTATGATAAAAGGTTCTGGTCGTGTTTCTTATCAAGAAGTGTTGCTGTTAATGGACTTTTTGAAAAATGCCGGTGTGCCTTCAGTGGGTCTTATGACTGAGTCATTTGAGGGTTAGTATGCGTGAATCAGTAATAAAGTCGCTTCTATTGCACCTTGGTATTATTGTTTTCTTAGTCGTATCAGCGAACTTTCATATGCCAGCTCCTAAGGTAATGGAGGTGACATTGAATCCGGCTATGCCTGAACCAGAAAAAGCGGTTTCTGCAGTAACGGTTGATCAACAAAAGGTTGAGCAGAAAATTGCTGAACTTAAAAAGCAAGAAGAAGCAAAAAAACAAGCCGAAGCAAAGCGTATTCGTGATCTTGAACGCCGAGCAAATGACGCACGTAAGCAACGCGAAGCTGAAGATCGTCGTCTTAAAAAGTTAGAGCAACAACGCCGAGCGAAAGAGAAAGAAAAAGCAGAAGCTGAAGCACAAGCGAAGAAAGCACGTGAAATACAAGAGAAAGAACGTGCCAAAGCTAAGCAAGCTGAAAAGCAAAAGCAAGAAGCTGAAGCCGCAGCAAAAGCCGCAGCTGAAAAACGTAAAGCTGAAGAAGAGGCGTTAAAGAAAGCGGAAGAAGAGCGCAAGCGTAAAGCTGCTGAAGCTGAAGCTGAACGTAAACGTAAAGAAGCTGAAGCAGAGCGTAAACGTCAGCAGGCATTGCAAGAACAAATGCTGCAAGAGCAGTTAGCTGCTGAGCAGGCTGCACGAAATAAAATACGTCAGCAACAAGTCTTGAGTGAAGTTGATAAATATAAAGCGTTAATTATGGCGCGTATTCAACAAACTTTACTTATTGATGAAAAAATGAAGAATAAGCAATGTCGCGTTAACATTCGCCTTGGTTTTAACGGGTTAGTAACTCAAGTGAAATCACTTGGTGGTGATAAATTAGTGTGTGAAGCTGCTCTTCGTGCTGTCCGTATGGCCGATACACTACCAGTTTCGCCTGATAAAGATGTTTTCGAGCAACTGAAAAATATTAACTTAACAATTAAGCCAGAATTCTAAAGGAATGATATGTTCAACCAGATAAAAACAGCATGTTTTATTGTATTACTGGGCTTTCATGGCATTGCCAGTGCTGCACTAGAAATTGTTATCACTGAAGGTATTGATGGAGCACGCCCAATAGCGGTTGTTCCATTTAAATACCAGGGCGTTGGTCCCATCCCTGAAAAATTGAGCACCGTTATTGCAGCTGATTTGATGCGTAGTGGTAAATTTAAACCTATTGATGTGACAAATATGCCTCAATTACCCGGCAAAGATGCTGATGTAGATTATGGTGCATGGGTCAATCAAGGTGTTGAAGCGGTACTTGTTGGTCAAGTTGAGCAACAACCGGGTGGACGTTACTTAGTAAAGTATGAGCTTATCGATGTGATCCGTGGTCAAATTACAGGCGGCGAAACGCAAATGATGAGTAATGGTCAATTAGTGAAGAGCCAAGACCATGTATTAGATGCTCGTGAGAGTGTTATATCTGAAACAGGGTTTCGCCGTTATGCGCACCGTATTAGCGATGTAGTTTACGAAGCGCTTACGGGTGAAAAAGGTGCATTTTTAACAAAAATTGCTTACGTTATTGTACGTGATAATGAACCGAAGCCTTATCAACTGGTTGTTGCTGACTATGATGGCTACAATGAGCAAGTATTGCTTCGTTCTAAAGAGCCACTTATGTCCCCAGCTTGGTCACCAGATGGTACTAAGCTTGCGTATGTAACCTTTGAAAATCGTCAAAGCCAAATTTACATTCAAGATTTGTATACAGGCAAACGTGAGTTAATCACAAGCCATCCAGGTATTAATGGCGCACCACAGTTTTCACCTGATGGTAAAAAACTATTATTAGTACTTTCAAAAGACCGTAACGGTGCAACAGAAGTCTATGTTTTAGACCTTGCAACTCGCAAAGAAAAGCGTTTAACAAATCATCGTAGTATCGATACAGAGCCTTCTTGGTACCCAAATGGGCAAGATATCGTGTTTACGTCTGAAAGGGGTGGTAATGCCCAGATTTATAAGTTAAATTTGCAAACTGGTAGAGCAAAACGTATGACGTTTGATGGTGATATGAATTTAGCAGGTTCGATTTCACCAGACGGAAAAGAATTAGTGATGGTGAATCGTACTAACGGTCAATACCATCTTGCTAAAAAAGAGCTAGCTACAGGTGCGTTTCAAGTATTAACAAGAACTCGCCTAGATGAATCGCCGAGTATCGCTCCAAACGGTTCGATGATTATCTACAGCACGCTTCATAATAATAAACAGGTGTTGGCGTTAGTGTCTATGGACGGTCGCTTTAAAGCTCGCTTACCTGTGCTAGATGGACAAGTTAAGGCGCCAGCTTGGTCGCCTTATTTACAGTAATTTTACTGGTTTACTCAATATAGGAATCAATTCAATGCAACTTAATAAAACTTTAAAAGGCCTGCTTATTGCTGTGCCAGTGATGACATTAGCGGCGTGTAGCTCTTCTTCAGGTGTTGATGAGGGTGCTGCAAACCAATCTAACCAAGGTATGGTTGAGCAATCAAACACTGATACTGTTGAAGTTGCAACGCTTACTCCAGAGCAACAAGCTGAAGAAGCACTTCGTGAAAAGTACGAAGCGTTACGTCAAGAGCAAATCATCTACTTTGGTTTTGATAACGCAAAAATCCAAAGCAAATACGCGGAGCTTTTACAAGCACACGCAGAATTCTTAGTACAAAACCCATCAGTTAAAGTACTAATCGAAGGTCACGCTGATGAGCGCGGTACGCCTGAGTACAACATCGCACTTGGTGAGCATCGTGGTCAAGCAGTAGAAAAATACCTACAAAGCTTAGGTGTTTCTGCTAGCCAAATGTCAGTAGTGAGCTATGGTGAAGAGAAGCCAATGGTTAAGTCTCGCACTGAAGAAGCGTTCGCGAAAAATCGTCGCGCAGTATTAGTTTACTAATAAAGAGTCATTATGAAGCCGAAAATTATTTTGGCAGCAATGATCTTAAGCGGGAGCACCCAGTTATGGGCTGCTCCCGCTCCTGTTTCAGAAGCTGCAAGCTCGCAATCGAGCATTGAAAAGCGTTTAATCGCATTAGAAAACATGATGAAGTCACGTAATTTATTGCAAGCTGAGCTTCAGCAACAGCTCAATATCTTACAAGACGAAGTGAGCCAAGTTCGTGGTATTACTGAAGAGCAAAGTTACAAGCTTGAAAAAGTACTTCAGCGTCAGCGTGAGCTTTATCAAGAGATTGAAAACCGAGTCAGCCAAGCTTATAGCCAGCCCGCTGCCGCACAAGCTCAACCTACTAACTCTTATACGGATGTAGGTGCATCACAGGCAATTAGTTCAGATTTATCTGAAAATGAAGCCTATGAGCGTGCAGTGGCGTTAATAATGAAAGATAAACGTTATGAGCAAGCAATTCCGGAGTTCCAAACATTCTTAACTACTTACCCTAATTCAGTATATGCATCTAATGCACATTATTGGTTAGGTCAGCTATTAACAATTCAAAACGATCAAGCAGGTGCGACTGAGCATTTCAAAGTAGTTGTGAATGAATACCCTAATTCTAATAAACGCCCAGATGCGATGTTAAAGTTAGGAAACTTATTAGCGGAGCAAGGTTTAGGCGAACAAGCCCTTAAAACCTTTAATGATTTAATTAATCAGTACCCAAGTACCACCGCTGCAAAATTAGCCACAGAACGTCTGTCGCAAATGTAGTTTTGACCTGATTAGACTGCTTTTTGACATAAGCGGTCTAAAATTAGGCAACTAGACATAAAAACTTAAAAAAAGAGATATTTTCTGTTGCACTCAGCATTTAAATAAGTATTATAAGCGCCCGCAGCAGGCGATTGGTAACAACAGCCGAAATGCGGAAAAAAGAGCGGGTCATTAGCTCAGTTGGTAGAGCAGTGGACTTTTAATCCATTGGTCGATGGTTCAAGTCCATCATGACCCACCATTCTTTCAGAATGGTAATCTTTAATCGACGGATTTACGTATAGCTTTTAAAAGCATTAGAGCGGGTCATTAGCTCAGTTGGTAGAGCAGTGGACTTTTAATCCATTGGTCGATGGTTCAAGTCCATCATGACCCACCATTCTTTGAATGGTTTTCTATCGGCGGATTTACGTAGCTTTTATAAGCATCAGAGCGGGTCATTAGCTCAGTTGGTAGAGCAGTGGACTTTTAATCCATTGGTCGATGGTTCAAGTCCATCATGACCCACCATTCTTTGAATGGCTTTATATCGGCGGATTTACGCAGCTTTTTATAAGCGTCAGAGCGGGTCATTAGCTCAGTTGGTAGAGCAGTGGACTTTTAATCCATTGGTCGATGGTTCAAGTCCATCATGACCCACCATTCTTTTTGAATGGTCTCATATCGGCGGATTTACGCAGCTTTTATAAGCATCAGAGCGGGTCATTAGCTCAGTTGGTAGAGCAGTGGACTTTTAATCCATTGGTCGATGGTTCAAGTCCATCATGACCCACCATTCTTTTTGAATGGTCTTATATCGGCGGATTTACGCAGCTTTTTATAAGCAACAGAGCGGGTCATTAGCTCAGTTGGTAGAGCAGTGGACTTTTAATCCATTGGTCGATGGTTCAAGTCCATCATGACCCACCATTCTTCGAATGGTTCTATATCGGCGGATCTACGCACCTTAATATCCAGAGCGGGTCATTAGCTCAGTTGGTAGAGCAGTGGACTTTTAATCCATTGGTCGATGGTTCAAGTCCATCATGACCCACCATTCTTTTTGAATGGTCTCATATCGGCGGATTTACGCATCTTAATATCCAGAGCGGGTCATTAGCTCAGTTGGTAGAGCAGTGGACTTTTAATCCATTGGTCGATGGTTCAAGTCCATCATGACCCACCATTCCTGATTTATCTTTTCTTTCTAAGTTATCCTTTATTTATCTTAACAGCACACAGCAATACTGTTCTTTAGCTTAAGATTCTCGTATAATTCGCGCCATGAATGCACTGTGGACTAAGTGGTCGAGAAATGAGTCTAGCTGAACAAATTATGCCTGAAGATTATATCTTCCCTCCAAAGCCAGCTCCGTTATCAAAAGACGAGCAAGCTGAGTATAAGGCACGTATCAAACAATTATTAAAAGACAAGAACGCGGTTCTTGTTGCCCATTATTACACTGATCCTGAAATTCAAGCACTAGCTGAAGAAACAGGCGGTTGTGTTGCTGACTCGCTAGAAATGGCGCGTTTTGGCGCTAAGCACGACGCAGATGTAATTGTGGTAGCCGGTGTTCGCTTTATGGGCGAAACAGCAAAAATCCTAACGCCAAATAAAACAGTTGTTATGCCAACGCTTGCTGCAACTTGTTCATTAGACGTAGGTTGCCCAATTGAAGAATTCTCAGCGTTTTGTGATCAGCACCCTGATCGCAAGGTAGTAGTGTATGCAAATACATCAACAGCTGTGAAAGCCCGTGCAGATTGGATTGTTACTTCTTCATGTGCCCTAGAAATCGTTGAGCACCTTGATGAGCAAGGCGAAAAAATCATTTGGGGTCCAGATAAACACTTAGGTTCTTACATTCAAAAGAACACAGGTGCAGACATGATCATGTGGAATGGCGCCTGTATCGTTCATGACGAGTTTAAAACCAAAGCACTTAAGGATATGAAAGCCTTACACCCAGATGCGGCTGTATTGGTTCACCCAGAGTCTCCTGCGGAGATTGTAGCCTTAGCTGATGCGGTTGGCTCAACAAGCCAACTAATCAAAGCAGCGCAAACTATGGACAACAAAAAGTTCATCGTAGCGACTGACCGAGGTATTTTCTACAAAATGCAGCAGTTATGCCCAGAGAAAGAGTTCTTTGAAGCACCAACAGCCGGTGAAGGCGCAACCTGTAAAAGCTGTGCACATTGCCCGTGGATGGCAATGAACGGCTTAAAAGCGATTGAAGAAGCACTGACAGACCCTGAGGGTAAAGAAGTATTTGTAGATATGGATTTACGCGAAGGCGCATTAAAGTCGCTTAACCGTATGTTAGATTTCTCAGCAACGCTTCAACGTTAAGAGCGAATCGTCTATATATACAAAAGGCAAGGTCTATACCTTGCCTTTTTTGTTTGATTACTAATCACTTAACCACCGTATTTTAAAAAGCCCTTGCGTCTATAGGGTTGTTTTCATACTATAACGCCGCGCTAAACTATAAGCGCCTTAGGTGACGTGTCCGAGTGGCTGAAGGAGCACGCCTGGAAAGTGTGTATACGGCAACGTATCGAGAGTTCGAATCTCTCCGTCACCGCCATTTCTTAAATTTACCCCACCATAGCAAAGTGCTTTTCGAGATTACACTTGGCCCGCATGGCTATATTGCTGCTGACCTTTCTGGCAAGCTCTATCACTAATAATTCAAGTTGCGCACGACTATAGCCTAGTAATACGCAGCGTTTAAGTTGCTCGCTAACTAAGCTGCTGGCATCCTCTAACGCAAATAATGCGCCTAAAGAGGCAAGCTCACATACCCTGTTGTTTTGCTGGTCTAAACCAAACGGAAGCTGGCCAAATGTGAGCGCTGTTTTTAGTTGTTGTTCTGTGCGTTTGATTACCAATGCATTTGTACCTTGAATATCATCAACTGATTTTAAAACCTCTAGTGCCATTAACGATTTTGGCACCCCAGAATACACACTAATATGCGGTAAAATATCACATAACACTTGCATTGATACGCCATCATTAAGTGCGTGCTGACATGCTCGTTTTAACAAAGGCTTGTCATGAACGGTGACCAAAGCAGCGATCGCGACAAACACAAATAAATCCGTGTTGTTTAAGTTCATAATTTCTCTTTTGATTTTAGGTATTGAATATATTGAGGTTTTGCAGTAGAAGCTGATTGCAAAGAGTATGCAATCGAAAATTTGAAAATACATTATGGTTGATCATGGCGGTTTCTGCTTGCCATAAATGATTTAATTTTTGCCTAAAACAACGAACTGTTACCTTAAATGGTCCTAACCTTAATTTACGGTGATACACTTAATTGAGTATATTTAAGAGGTAATCTAAATGCGTCAGGCATTAATTGAAACAGTGAAAGCGATAGCGATAGAAGATGGTAGTTTTGAAACATCTATTCCAGAGTTATTAGTGTTCAGACGAAGCGAAGTTTCATTACCGATGGCCTGCGTGTATGAATTAGGACTTGGTATTAGTTTGCAAGGTGCAAAACGAGTTGTGCTAGGTGAGCATAGTTATGATTACACTGACGGCCAATCATTGGTAACATCAGTCGATGTGCCTGTTGCGTCGCATATTACTCGTGCCAGTAAAGAGCAGCCGTTTTATGGCCTTTATTTACGCTTAGATGTTCATGAAATCAGCCACATCGTTGCTGAAATGGAATTTACAGGGCAAGACAAGTTCCCTAAACACCAAGCAATGTCTGTGGTTGACACAGATAATGGCTTGCTTGATGCACTTCATCGGCTTCTCAATCTAGACAATGAACCTCAATTAAAAGCTAATCTTGCGCCACTTATTAAAAAAGAAATTGTATTGCGATTGTTAAATAGTCCTCATAGTCCGTATTTAAGACAGATTGTGATGTCTGGCTCTGCGCATCAGAAAATTGCGAAAACATTGTGCTGGTTAAAAGAAAACTTTACTAGTCAATTTTCAATAGATGATTTGGCTCGTGATGCACACATGAGTCCTTCGACATTTAGGTTGCACTTTCGTGATGTGGTAAAGATGAGCCCGTTGCAATACGTAAAAAACTTGCGGCTGCAAGCGGCAAGGCAATTAATGTTGAATGAACGAATTGATGTTGGTTCTGCAGCACTAAAAGTAGGCTATGAAAGTCCATCTCAATTTAGTCGTGAGTACACGCGCTTTTTTGGTAAACCCCCCATAAAAGATATTTCGGCTATACGACAGCACCAAACAGCATAAAAAAAGAGAGCACATGGCTCTCTTAGTTTAAAAACGTCTTTTTGGCATTCTTAGTTGTGAGTCAAATTCATCGGGGAATAAAATCGTGCCGTCATCTTGCTCAGTCGGAAACACAGCAATCAATAAATCATCTTGTTCGAGTCCCGAAGTCCAGCGACTTAACCAGTCTTTGACTGGAATGGCTTTTGGCGTACAGTCTTGCCACTCACCGGTTGCCCAGCTTTGCGCGAATTCGCGACTAGGCCATACAGGCACGCAGTCATCGTCTTCATTTGAGAGCATCACACAGCCATGCTCATCATTGAGGATCCACACTTGTTTAAACTCTTGAACCGTTTCAAACATATAAGCGAGTCGTTTCTTAGCGCCTAAGGCGAGTACAGCATCAAATTCAGTTTCAACACGTTTGGCAGTTGCATTATTCATGACAGGCTCACTCTTTTAGTTATACACAGCTACACCTTAATCATAAGGTGATAAATTAATATGACAAGTAAAGTTATTAGCTAAATTAATTTACTAATGCAGCAAATAGATCGTCTGCAAGTTGTTGCAGAGATTTTGGGTCTTGATTTGTCAGTGCATAGGTACGAATACCGTATATGCCCATGACTAAAAAGCGTGCCAGTTGCTGAGCTGACTTGCTACTTGCAAATTCGTTATTATCAAGGGCTTTTTGAATTTGCTGTGCGAGGGCATGCTCGTATGCGTTTAAATTACCACGTAGCACATTGCAAATTTGCGGGTCGTTGCCTTCAACCTCAGAAATACTCTTTGTAAGTAAGCACACCTTGGCAACTTCACCTTCAATACATTCATCAACAATCACAGTCAGGTAATGTTTGAGGGTTGATAACACTGACTGTTGATCATTAAAAAGTGCCGTAAATTGTTGGTTTCTATCTTTTTGATACTGCTCGGTGGCAGCCAAAAACAAACCTTTTTTATTGCCATAAGCGGCATATATAGAGCCTGGATGAAGATGAGTCACTTCCTTTAATTTTTGCATACTGGTCTTTGCATAGCCAAATTGCATGAACGCATGCATAGCTTGGCGAAGTACAAATTCAGTATCAAATTCAGCAGTTCTCATTAATGCTCCTATTATTTACAATTGAAGTTTACGTAATCTTGAACGATTATTCAAAAAAAACCTTGAAGTTAGTTTATATCGCCCTTATCTTGAATGTATGTTCAAGATAAGGATAGAACCATGAAAACCGATTTACTTTCTTCGTTTAAGTTAAATGACAGTATCGAATTACAAAACCGCGTACTAATGGCACCGCTTACTCGCTGTATGAGTGACGATAACCTAGTGCCAACCCAAGCGATGGCTGATTACTATGCGCGCCGTGCCGATGCCGGTTTAATTATTAGTGAAGCAACCATTATTCGCCCAGATGCCCAAGGTTACCCAAACACACCGGGCCTATTTACCAGTGAGCAAATTCAAGGTTGGAAAAAGGTCACGGATGCTGTGCACGCTAAAGGTGGCAAAATGTTTGCTCAACTTTGGCATGTAGGGCGAGTGGCTCACCCACATTTCTTTGGAGGTGATGTACTGGCACCATCTGCAATCGGGGTTGAAGGGTCGGTACCAAGAATGCGTGAGCTGACTTACGTTACACCAAAAGCTGCCACTATTGAAGACATCCAAGGTTTAATTGCTGATTACGCAAAAGCGGCCGAAAACGCCATTGAAGCGGGTTTTGACGGCGTTGAAATTCATGGTGCAAATGGTTACTTGATTGATCAATTCTTACATTTTGCTGCAAACCAACGTGAAGACCAATATGGTCAAACACCAGAAAACATGTCACGTTTTGCCCTAGAGGTCGTCGATGCAGTGATTGCAGCAATTGGTGCAGATAAAACAGCATTACGCTTATCGCCTGGTGCGTATTTTAATATGACTGAAAGCGAAGGTGATAAAGCTGTATTTGATTATTTATTATCAGCGCTGGAAACACGTAAACTTGCTTACTTACATGCTGGAATTTTTGATGACAGCATGCGCTTTGAAAGCTTAGACAATAAAACAACGTCTGAATATATGCGCGGTGCATACAAAGGTACTTTAGTCGGTGTAGGGAGCTATACCTTTGAGTCAGCTAATCAAGCTATCGATAACAACCAATTTGACTTAATTGCGATTGGTCGTCCATTTATTGCGAATCCGGATTACATCAGCAAAGTTAAAAATGGTGAGCAATTAACACCATACAGTGAAGAAATGCTGGCTGAATTGATTTAAAACACCTAATAACATTATCCAACCAAAAAGCGTCCTGTTAGTTTAATTGGGCGCTTTTCTAATACTTTCTTATTTATTAATCAGTTAAGTCTTAAATCTGCCATCTAAATGCATTAATTTTTTAATTATTGTGTCAAAAATTTTGACCCTAAATGTCATACGCGCTCTGCATACTGTGCCCGCTTACAAATACGTAACCTTGGAAAAACAATGAGCACAGTAACTAAAAAAACAAAGCTAAGCCTTTTAATAGCAACGCTTTTAGCAACATCAGCAAATGCAAACACGAATAACGAAATTGAAGAAATTACGGTGGTTGCAAAGCCAACCAGTTATGCCAATAACGTCATTGAACCTGCCATGCTTGAGCAACAAAGTTCAGTATCAAGTGTGTTAGCCGTAATTGATAACCTACCGGGTATTAGCATCAACGAAGGTGATGCATTTGGTGGTGACGATTGGTCAACCACTATTACTATGCGTGGTTTTAGTATTGATGGTAATCAACAGCAATTAGGTATGACCATTGATGGTATTCCTAATGGTGGTTCTAACTATGGTGGCGGTGCAAAAGCAAACCGTTATCTAGATAGTGAAAATTTAGCAACTGTTGAGGTAGGGCAAGGTACTTCTGATATTGCCTCTGCATCACTAGAAGCGCTAGGCGGTACTTTTAATTTTGTGAGTGCACAACCGAGTACAGAGCAAAGCACCACGTTTGCTTACACTACAGGCGATCACAATGCTAGCCGCTACTTTGTTAAACATGAAACCGGCACGGTGTTCGATAATACGCAAGCCTATATCAGCTACTCGCAAACAGATACTAGCCGTTGGATTGGTGATGGCAGCAATGGCGGTAAGGACAATCAGCACATTGAGGCTAAATTTGTATCGGACTTTAGCGACCTGACAATAACAGGTCGTGTTTCGTATGATGATGTTCACGAAATTAACTATAACAGCATCAGCATTAGCGAATTTGAACAAAACCCTGATTGGGATCGTTTAACGTGGAATTGGACCGGTGTGCCTCATTTTGATCAAATGTTTGCTGAGGGCTGGGGTACATTACGCGAAAATACCCTTGCTTATGTAAAGTTTGATTACGCGTTAAGTGCCACTTCAAACTTAAGCATATCGCCTTATTACCATAAAAACTCGGGTCGTGGTGACTGGATTCCGCCTTATTTAACGTCACCTGTTAATGGTGATGGTAACCCAACATCAATTGGTGGTGAAAATGCTGGCAGCTACGGCTTTACCGACAGCGATGGCAACCCACTTGCACCTGCTGCAGGTTGTACGGCAAGTTTAGAATGGCCATGGTCTTCAGGCCCAGGCTTAAACCCGGCCTGTTACCCTGATGATGCCATTCCGGTTATGTCTTATCGTCATACTCACTACAAAAAAGACCGCTTAGGGATGACTGGCGAGTACCAAGTAACTCTTGGCAATCATGACATTGAAGCCGGCTTTTGGTTTGAACAAACAGATCGTGATGAATCACGAGATTGGCATAAAGTGATTGATGCCCGTATCTATCATCATTTTGATCATACGCCATATTGGACTCAGTACAAAAACACCTTCGAAACGGATACTTTTAAATGGTATGTGCAAGACTCAATCAGTTTAGGTGATTTCACACTTAATTTAGGTGCTAAACAGTACCTTGTTGAGCTTCAGCGTTATAACCATTTTGAAGATGAATACTCAGATAAAATCGACAGTGATTCAGACGTACTCTTCAGCGGTGGTGTGTTGTATCAGCTATCAGCAAGCACAGAGCTATTTAGCAGCTACAGCGAAAACTTTGCGGCAATTAAAGATGGTGTACTTGAACGTGATTCATCGACACTGACCGAGATTGAACCTGAAACAGCTGAAAACATCGACCTAGGTGTACGTTACAGTGATGACCGTTTACGCTTAACAGCAACAGCTTATAGCATTGAGTTTGATAACCGTATTACCTTTATTGCCCCGGGCAGTGATACAGATGGTATTGATTACACCATTGGCACGAACGGTTCTTACATCAATGTAGGTGGTATTGAGTCAACGGGTGTTGAGCTATCAGCAAGTTATATGCTGACTGACAAATGGAACCTTTACACATCTTATACGTACAATAACTCTGAGTATCAATCGAACGATCCAAGTGCTTACAACAGTGATGGTGAGTTACTTGAGGAAGCATCTGCAAGCTTCAAAGCGGGTGATGAAGTCATTGACTCGGCACAAGATTTATTTGTGGTATCGGCAGACTATTACAGTGGTGATTTCCGCTTTGGTTTATCGGCTAAATACACAGGTGAGCGTTTAGGTGCATGGACTGATGAACAAACCCGTTCGCGAAACAAGGTTGATGGCTACACCTTGGTTGATTTAAACATTGGTTATAACACTAGCCTTGATTCAGGTGTGTTCAAATCACTCGACCTTGCATTTGTGGTGAATAACCTGTTTGATAAATCATACCTAGCAGGTGGCACAGGTAATGGTTCAACCTACTTTATTGGTGCACCACGTACTGCCGCTTTAACACTTACAGCGCAGTTTTAAATAATAAGCTAACGTTTTAAACAGCCCATCTTTGGTGGGCTTTTTTGCAGGTGAAATATGAAAAAATTAATTTTAGCCACAGCAGTGGTTGCAGCATCACTATTAAGCTTAAGCAGTAAAGCTGCTGACAATGTTGTGCTTGTAACTCTTGATGGGCTTCGCTGGCAAGAAGTGTTCTCTGGGGCAGATAAAAATTTAATTAATAACAGTAATTTTGTAGAAGATACAGATGAACTAAAGGCGCTTTTTTGGCGAAATGACCAAGCACAGCGAACTAAAGCGTTAATGCCATTTTTTAGTGACACATTGGCAAAGCAGGGCGTTTTGATTGGCGATAGAACTCAAGGTTCATTGATGTCGGTAAGTAACCCATGGTACTTCTCATACCCAGGTTACAGTGAAATTTTAACCGGCATTGTAGATGAAAATATCGATAGTAACGATAAAGTTTCTAACCCGAATAAAACCATTTTAGAGAGTTTAAATACTCAGCCTGAATTTAAAGGTAAAACCGCACTTTTTGGCAGCTGGGATGTGTTTCCTTACATTGTAAACCGCGAGCGAAGTGAGGTTTTTGTTAATGCTGGCTTTGAATCCTTTGATGCGGTGAAATCAGAGGAGGTTAGTTTACTAAACCAAATGCAAAGCGAAATTCCGAGTCCTTGGCACAATGTTCGCCTCGACAGCTTTACCTACCGATTTGCCAAACAATATTTATTAAATAAACAGCCGCGTTTGCTTGTTATTAGCTTGGGGGAAACCGATGACTTTGCCCATAACGGTAAATACGATGCCTATCTAAAATCAGCTAAGCAAAGTGATGCGTTTATTCGTGACCTTTGGCAAACAATACAACAAACGCCCGGCTATAAAGACAATACCACATTGATTATTACTACCGATCATGGCCGTGGCAGCCATGCTGATGATTGGCAACATCATAGTTCGAAGCGTGCTTTGGCACGTTCAGAGCAAGGTAAGCAACGTTTTCCAAACGGCATTGTTGGCTCTGAGCATATTTGGCTAGCGGCAATTGGCCCAGATATAAAAGCAACTGGCTTAATTAAGCCAAACAATGAGCTCAAACAAGCGCAAGTGGCTGCAACTGTACTGAGCATTTTAGGCGTCAACAGTCAGCAAGTTAACCCGAAAATGGCAGCGCCGATTAAGGAGATCTTAAAATGAGTTTTACACTTAGCTTTTTTAGAAGCGCCTTATCAGGGTTAATGCTGGTTAGTAGTGTGAGTGCGATTGCCGCGCCAAGTAAAATTTTGTTTGGCTCGTGTGGTCATCAAGACAAGCAAATTCCTATTTTTGATGCTATTAACAAAGAGCAAGCCGATCTATTTATGTTCCTTGGCGATAATATTTATGGTGATACCGAAGATATGTCGGTGCTTGAAGATAAATATCAACGCTTAGGGCAAAAGCCGGGCTTTAAAACATTACGTGCGAATACGCCAATAATTGCCATGTGGGATGACCATGATTATGGCGAAAATGACGCTGGCAGCGAATACCCAAAAAAACAGCAGTCACGAAAAATCATGCTCGACTTTTGGCAAGAGCCAGCGGATTCAGCTCGTAGAACTCGTGAAGATGGCATTTACACCTCGTACACTTACGGCGAAGGTGAGCAAACTGTAAAAGTCATCATGCCTGACTTACGTTTTAATCGCGCGCCCTTAAATCATGTATCGGCGAAGACCTATCAACTTGAACGAAAACCCGCAAAGCAAGGGCCTTATAGCCCAACAACCGATAAAAATGCCTCTATGCTAGGTGAAAGCCAATGGCAATGGCTCGAACAAGAGCTCAAGTCTGATGAAAAGATAAAAATCATTGCATCAAGCTTACAGCTATTGGCTGATTTTACAGGCTGGGAGTCATGGGCTAATTTTCCTGCTGATCGTGAGCGCTTATTTGCGCTTATCAAAAAGCATAAAGTAAACGGTGTGATTATTGTCAGTGGTGATACCCACTGGGGTGAGCTGTCAAAGTATCAACAAAACCTTGACTACCCATTGTACGAGATGACCAGCTCAGGACTTACAGAAAAGTGGAAAGATGTTAGCCCTAATAAACACCGTGTAGGTGCTTATACTCATGAGGTTAACTACGGCGATTTAACAATTGATTGGCAAAAAGCAGACCCTACCATTCGCATTGCGCTTAAAGGTATCAAGGGTGATGAGATAATTCACACCGAGTTCGCGTTATCGACGATAAGCCCATACCAGTAAATATTGCCTGCAGCGCATACCCGCATCTAATACCCGGAAACATGGATTAAGCCCTGTTTGCGGGTATTTCTCTCTATCCCATCTAATTAAAATATCTTACACTGTGTCAATTAGTTAGTTTCAAGCAAGGACAGTGTAAAGTGCTGAATATAATTCAATCAAATCGCATGGAAGCACTGCAAGCGCGGTTTCACGCTCTTCTTAAAGTTAATCCATTAACGAGCCCCTTTAAAAAAGAAATTGTGCTTGTGCAGTCACCGGGTATGTCGCAGTGGCTAAAAATAGGCTTAAGTGAACACTTAGGGATTGCTGCTCAGGTTGATTTTCCGCTACCTTCAAGTTTTATTTGGCAGCTTTATCAGCAATTGTTGCCCGATGTACCAAGTGAATCACCGTATAACAAAGCTAATCTTGCTTGGAAGCTGTTTGCGATTTTACCAAACTGCATTGATGAGCCGCTGTATTTACCACTCAAAACCTATTTAGATGGTGACACTGAAGGGCAAAAAACGTTTGCCTTGTGCGAGAAAATTGCCGACGTTTATGACCAATATTTAATGTATCGCCCTAATTGGATTGCAACTTGGGAGCAGGGCATCGATGAGCTTGATGATGTTGATGTAGGCATTGCACCATGGCAACCAGATCTTTGGCGTAAGCTGGTGGCGCATAGTAAAGAATTAGGGCAAAGCCAATATCACCGCGCAAATATGCAAGACAAACTCCTTGCAGCCCTTGAAAAAATGGACGCAAGCCTATTACCTGAGCGTATTAGTTTATTTGGTATTTCTGCAATTGCGAGTAGCCAGCTTGAAGTGTTTCAGGCTATTGCGAAAAAAACGCAGGTATTTTTGTTTTTCTTTAACCCTAGTGAACATTACTGGGGCGATACACTCGATGAAAAAACAGCAGCCAAAATTACCGCTAAATATGCTAAACGCCCGCAGTTACAAGCACTTGAAGACAGTGCGAAAAACCCTGATCACGAGTACTTTTTTATCGGTAACCCGTTACTCTCATCGTGGGGTAAATTAGGCCGAGACTATTTTGAGCAGTTACTGCAATTAGATGCGCAGTGGCTTGACGGATTCGATAACGATTTTGATGACAGTTTGTTATCACAAATTCAGTCTGAGATTTACCAATTAGCCTTTAAGGGTGAGTCACTAACGCCAGATAAAGAATGGTTCATCAATGACGAAGGCAAACTGCCAATTCAGTCAGATGATACCAGCATTGTGCTTAGCGATTGCCACACGCCACTTCGTGAAGTAGAACGACTACACGATTACTTGCTTAATTTATTTAATGAAAATAAAGAGTTAACACCGAAAGATATTATTGTAATGATGCCGGATGTTGGCACATACAGCCCGTACATTGAAGCGGTGTTTGGTGGTGCAGAGGGGCGACGCTTTATTCCTTATGCGTTAGCTGATTTAGCTATAGAACAAGAAAAGCCCGTGTTGAGCTCGTTTGCAAGTTTAGCCGATTTACCTTACTCACGCTTTGGTGTGTCTGACATTCTTGATTTACTGCAAGTCACGCAGATTGCCGAGAAATTTAATCTCGAACCGCATGAATATGAGCAAATAGGTTTTTGGCTTGAACGTGTTGGCGTAAAATGGGGCTTAGATGCAGCTCACAAAGACAGTTTTGGCTTACCTGCGATTGATTTAAATACCTGGCAACACGGTTTAAACCGCTTGCTATTGGGTGTTGCACAACGTGATGAACAGTTGCCTTTCTCGGGCATTTACAGTGCCGATGAAGTGGAAGGCATGGCACTAAACACGCTGAATAAACTGATTGAATTTATTGACGTACTGGCACGTTATAAAACCAAGCTACAAGCTGATGCACCACTCAATGAAAAAGCAGAAACGCTAAAAGAGTTATTAGGTGAAGTATACAGTGATGAAGGAGAGCAAAGCTGGGATTTATTAGTTCTACAAAAAGTACTTGATACGCTGATCAAGCATTATGAAAATGGCGATTATCAACAAAACGTTTCGCAGCGCATTGTTAGTTACCTTGTTAAACAAGGTATTCAAGAAAAAGGCGTAGGGCAGCGCTTTTTAGTGGGACAAGTTAACTTTTGTACCTTGATGCCAATGCGGGCTGTGCCATTTAAAGTAGTGTGTATGCTGGGTTTAAATGATGCCGATTATCCGCGAACAGTTCAGCCAATTGGTTTTGACTTAGTACCTTACTCAAAACGCCAAAAAGGGGACCGTTCTCGTAAACTCGACGACCGTTACCTGTTTTTAGAAGCGATTTTAAGTGCTCGTGAGAATCTATACATCAGTTATATTGGTCGCTCATGCTTTGATAACCAACCAAGAATGCCGTCAACCTTAGTGAGCGAACTGCTAGAATACATAGCACGTAGTTTTGAATTTGCAGATCAAGAAACAGACTTAAAGCTTCCAGAGGCGCTGATTAATTATCAGCACTTACAGCCATTCAACCCAGCCTATTATCTGACAGAGAAAAGTGATGATAAGCAAAAAGCAGACAAACCATTAGCAACACAATTACATAGCTATAATCCTGTTTGGATGCCAACTCAAAGTGTCAATCCTGAGCCTCAGCAAGCGCTTAATGTTCAGCCAGAAAGTAGCGTTGAGTTAAGTCAGTTTATTCGCAGTATTTGCCAGCCTCACGAGAGCTTTTATCAGCAAAGCTTGGGTTTACGCTTGCCGCAATTTAACGATATTGCTAAAGATGAAGAGCCGTTTAGCTTAGACGCGTTACGTCGCTACTTTTATCTAGACGAAATTCTCGAAGCCAGTATTCAAGAAATGCCCCTAAACCAAGCGCAAATTATGCAGCGTGGTGAATTACCGCAAGCACACGTTGGTGACTTAGTGTTCGAAAGTATGCAGCACCGAGTCGATGCTCTTGCAGGGCAAGTAAAAGCGCATATTCAAGGTGATGAAGCATTACCCGTTGAAGTAAATATTAAAATTGCCAACACCAGATTAGAAGGTTGGTTAAATCATATATATGGTCAAAAACAGGTGTTTTATCGCACCGCCAGTATTAAAGCAAAAGATGTTATTAGGGGCTTTGTGCATCATTTAGCGGCGCAAATAATGGGCCAGTCAGTTGAAACCCTCATTCTTGGTTTAGACAAGCAAATTAGTTTTTCACCTTTGTCAGAAGACGATGCCCGCAAGTATTTAAACGATTGGTTCTCGCTCTATGAAACGCTTTTAACTCGCCCAGTGGCGTTTTTCCCAGTCAGTGGCTACGAGTATATAAAAACAGATAAAGATATGGTCAAAGCAAACAATAAATTCGCGCCGCAATACATAGGCATGGGTGAAGGCGAAAACCCGTATATTCGTTTAACCATAAAGAGCCTAAAAGACTGTGAAGAAGAGTTTATTAAATGGAGCGAGCTGCTGTTATCGCCACTAGTTGAATTAGCACAGGAGGCAGATCATGCAAACGCTTAATCCAATGAGTATGGCGCTGTGTGGGCAAAGCCTTATTGAAGCCAGTGCTGGTACGGGTAAAACTTACACCATCACTGGTTTGTATTTACGGTATTTGTTGGGCTTACAAAAAGCGACCGGTGAAGATGAACAATTAAATACGCCGCTGAGTGTTGAGCAAATACTGGTGGTGACCTTCACAGAGGCTGCAACGCAAGAAATTAAAGACCGTGTGCGGGCGCGTATAATCAATGCCAGAGATGCTCTGCTTGGTAAAAAGCCCGATGATGAGCTGATTGAGCAAGTGATTAACGAGGTGACTGATAAACACGCGGCATTTGATTTGTTAGACGCCGCGGCGAAGTCGATGGATGAAGCCGCTATATTCACTATTCATGGCTTTTGTCAGCGAATGCTGAAACAACATGCTTTTGAATCAGGTGTGGCGTTTAACTTAGAGTTTATTTTAGATGAGCGTGAGCTTATTCAAGAAACCCTCAATGACTTTTGGCGTGCCTTTGTCTACCCACAATCAAAAGAGCGCACGCAAGCAATTACCGATATTTTCCCAGTGCCTGCATCACTGTATTCACAGGTAGTGAGTTTACTCAACAAGCAAGGGGCAACAATCACCCCCGAGTATGACCTTGACGATATATGGCAAGCTCGCGACAACTTTGTGGCAAAAGTACCGGCATTTAAAAAGGCGTGCCTTGAGAGTGAGTTTATTAATGCTGTAAAAGCATCTGATTTAAGTGGCTCAAAAACCCCAGGTCGCAAAAACAGCCTTGCAGCGCTTGAAGAATACCTAAACAATGATGAGTTGTTTTTTGTATTTGGTACCAGTAAATACTCGTTTGAAGTATGGGGCTCAGAGAGTTTAAACGATCCTGCAAATTACAAGAAAAACGGCAGTTTACTTAGTCATGCAATGGTGGCTCAGTTTGATGAAATGGCCAAACTGAGTAGCCTTATCAACAACGGATTGAATATTGCGATAGTGCAATATGCTGCTAAATGGGTGGCAAATGCATTAGTTAAACGTAAGCAAGAGCAAGGCGTGATCACCCCTGATGACTTATTAAGTAACTTGCATCAGGCGCTTTTAAGTGAGCAAGGCAAAGCGTTAAGTGAAAAAATTGCCGCCTTGTTTCCGGTTGCCATGATAGACGAATTCCAAGATACCGACCCCGTTCAATATGGCATTTTTAGCCGCATTTATGGCATTAAAAACACCACCCTTGCCATGATAGGCGACCCTAAACAGGCTATTTATGGTTTCCGTGGTGCAGATATTTTTACTTATATAGGCGCAAAACAAGCTGTTTCAGAGGACAAACAATACACCCTAGATACCAACTACCGCTCAAGTGAAGGGGTTGTTGATAGCGTAAACCGCTTATTTGATAAAAATGACAATAGCTTTATTTACAACGACGCAATCCCATTTCAAAAGGTTAATGCAAAAGGAAAACAGCAAGACAAAGCGTTTTTAATAAACGGTGAAATGCCCAGAGCGTTTGAATTTTCGGTTTTTGTTGATGAATACGCAGAAGCGAACAACAAGCCAACTAGCAAAGGGGTGGCTCAACAGGCATTAGCTTTGCAGTATACGAAAAAAATCACTGAGCTACTCAAGCAAGCTGATGCAGGCGATGCGACTATTGCAGGAAAACCACTTACTGCTGCCGATATCTGTGTGTTAGTGCGAGATCGAAACGAAGCACAGCTGATGAAAGCCGCACTTGCAGAAGCTACCATTGCCAGCGTGTATTTGTCGCGTGATAGTGTGTTTAACCAAGAGCTTAGTCACCATTTACTTAACTTTTTAACAGCATTACATGGTCAGTATGATGAGTCATTACTGCGTGGTGTACTTGCCGGGCCATTGTTTTGCTTAAGCTACAACCGCATTTATGAACTTCACGAAAATGAAAGTGCATGGCAAGAGCATCTAAACTTTTTTGCTCAGCTTGCCCATATTTGGCATAAACAAGGCGCCATGGCGATGCTCGAACGTTTATTAAGCCATAATCAGCTCGCAGCGCGTTGGCAAGGCTTAGGTTACAATGTTGAACGCTGGCTTACCGATTTCCGCCATTTAGGGGAAATTTTACAGCAAAAGCAAATTGAGCTTGAGGGAACCCATAGATTGCTGCGTTGGTTTGCGCAAAAAGTCAGTCAACAAGATGGTGAAGCGGTGCAAGTACGCCTAGAAAGCGATGCTAATTTGGTGAAAATTGTCACCATGCACGCCTCAAAAGGCTTAGAGTACCCGATTGTATTCATGCCTTTTGCCTGTGGTTATCGCGAAAGCAAAGAAGCCCTTTATCATAAAGACGGTAAGTTGATTTATGATCTTGCTAAAAGTGATGATGCAATGCAAAAAGCAGAGCAAGAGCGCTTGGCCGAAGATTTACGATTGCTCTATGTGGCGCTGACTCGTGCCGTGCATTTTTGCTCAGTGGGGATGTATAACATTGCGCAAGGTCGCAGTGCTCGTCCGGGCATTCAAAGTACTAGCATTGGCCACGTATTATTTGCAGGGTTAGATGTTAAATCGGGCGATGAATGGCGAGCATTGTTACAAGAATTTTGTAATGGTTCAGCGCACATGCACTATGAGGTATTTACCCAAGCAGATGAGCTTGAAAAGCTAAGATTAGGCAGTTCTGACAGAGAACAAGTCTATAAAGTAAATACTGTAAAAGCAGAGATCCAGCGTGATTGGCGCTCAACCAGCTTTAGTAGCTTAACGCTGAAAAAGCATACTGACCACATTGAACTTGGGCGCAGTGATGAAGACCACGCAAAAGATGAGTTTTTAGCCCAAAATGCAAATGCTATAACACCTTACAGCTTTCCTAAAGGCGCAAAGCCGGGTAGTTGTTTACATGAAATATTTGAGCAATTGGACTTTACCGACCCTTATGCGTTAAAGCGTCCAGCCACTGAGCAAGACGACCATGCACTTGATAAAGTGATCAAAAAATTATTTGAAAAATACCATATTGATGATAGCTGGCAGGAAATGACAGAGCAGTGGATCCTAGCAGCATTGAACTGCCCATTAAACGATAAAGGGCTTAGTTTATCAGTACTTGAACCTGATACGTGTTTGGTCGAAATGGAATTTAATTTACCGTTGTTATCGCTTTCAAGCGATAAGCTTAATCAAGTGTTGGTGCAACATTTTAAATTACCAGGACAGCTTGATTTTAGTGAGGTGCAAGGCTTACTAAAAGGCTTCATAGATTTAATATTTTGCTGGCAGGGTAAGTATTATATTCTTGATTATAAATCGAACTTTTTAGGTAATAGTGCGGCTGACTACCAACATGAGCAACTAGAGCAAGCTATGACCAGTCATCAGTATCATTTGCAGTATTTAATTTATACCGTGGCACTACACCGTTTATTAAAGCAACGTATTCAAGATTACGATAGCGACACGCATTTAGGCGGTGTTTACTACACCTTCTTACGTGGTATGAGCGAAGGGCAAGGGGTGTACTTTAATCAGCTAACGAAACAGCAAATATCTGAGCTTGATAGCTTATTCGCACAAGGAGCCATGCTATGAGTCAAATGACATTCGGCTTTGATGATCATGAACCCCACGAGCCTATGAATAAGCAATCAAACAGTAATGAACAGGCTAGTAAAAATCAACAAGCAGAACAATCAAAGAAATATGTTGAAAACGATTCAGCGTTGCCTGCTATAGAAGTTAAAACTCAGCCTCTATTGAGTTATTTGCTTGAGGCAAAACGTATTCGCTTGGTTGATGTTAAGCTCGCAGAGCTTTTAACCGGTTCACAAACACTGATAGAGAAAAACGATACAGCGCACAGTGAGGTTTTTTACCTGATTTTATTACTTGCGGCAGCGCAGCAAAGTCAGCACAGCTGTTTAGAGCTGGCTAATATAAACTGGCAAAATCCGTTTGAAATTAAACAGCAAAGCTTAGCTGATGCCAGCATCGCAGCCCCTGAGGTTTTAACGCCGTTTGATATGGAATTTGGTCTTACTGAGGCCGTTAATAGACTAATGAATGCTGAGTGCGTAGGGGACGACAAGCCACTGCTATTGTTTGCTAATAAACTTTACTTTGCCCGTTTGGCAGAGTACGAAACCACACTGGCATCGCGTTTACATCATTTAGCAACGAAAGAGCTCACCCTTGATGAAGCTGCATTAAAGGCATTACTTGAGGTGTATTTTCCAAACAGTGAACATACAACCAACCCAAGCGATCCTATTAAAACATTAAACTGGCAAAAAGTAGCCTGTGCGATAGCTGCAACAAAAGGCTTTAGTGTGATCACTGGGGGTCCGGGTACCGGTAAAACCACCACGGTAACTAAGCTACTAGCCATATTACAATCTTTGTATGCCAGTGCACCGCTAACAATAAAGCTGGTTGCACCGACAGGTAAAGCGGCAGCTCGTTTAACCGAGTCGATTTTAGGGGCGAAGCAAAAGCTCAGTATGATCCCTGAGAATATCGCGCCACTTATTCCAGACAGTGCGCAAACGATTCACCGCTTACTTGGCGTTATTCCACATACTAATAAGTTTCGCCATAACAAGCGTAACCCGCTGCATTTAGATGTTCTGATTATTGATGAAGCATCGATGGTTGATTTGTCGCTTATGGCAAAACTAATCGAAGCACTACCTAGTCATGCAAGGCTTATTTTACTTGGCGATAAAGACCAATTAGCTTCGGTTGATACGGGCAGTATTCTTAGTGACCTATGCCAAGGGTTAGAGCTTGGCAAAATGCCTGATTACAGCAGTGAAAGAGCTGCGCAGCTTAATCGCGTTTGTTTTAATAATCAGAGCGCTATACCCGCGGCGAGCAGCCATTTTGTACTTAACGATTGTATTGCGTTTTTACAGCAAAGTTATCGTTTTGATGGCAGTAGCGGTATTGGTCAATTAGCACAAGCTGTAAATACCAATAACAGTGGCTTACTGGGCTACGTTGAGCAAACGATTAATCAAGGCGGTTTTAAAGACCTTAAACTTAATTACAGTGTAATCAGTAAACCGATTGAGTATTTTGTGCAGCAAGCGGCTTTGCAATACCACGATTATTTGCATCTTATCCAGCAAGGGGCAAGTGTAGCCAGTGTGCATAAAGCATTTGCGCATTATCAGTTACTAGCTGCCGTCAGAGAGGGAGATTATGGAGTAAATAGCCTTAATCAGCGTATTGAAAAAGCACTTAATCAACAAGGCTTAATTGCGCCATATCAAAGGCACTATGTGGGTATGCCAATAATGATCAGCCAAAACGACTATCAGTTAAAACTGTTTAATGGCGACATAGGTATTTTAATGCATGATGAGCAAGGTCAGTTAAAAGCCATGTTTATTGATGAACAAGAAAACATTCGTGCCTTTTCACCAGCACGTTTACCCGCTCACGATAAAGTATATGCAATGACTATTCATAAGTCGCAAGGCTCAGAGTTTGCTTACACCGCGATGATTTTACCGCCAATTAAACAGGCTAATCAGGGGATTAACAGACAGTTGGTTTACACGGGGATCACCCGCGCGAAAACCACATTTGAGCTGGTGGCCGATAAAAATGTATTGCTAATGGCAATGAATAAATCTGTTACTCGTGCATCAGGTTTATACGATAGGTTAAAACATGAAGCTCGTTAAAGTAACCGACGTCCAACTTAACCAGTTAATGGGTTGGTTTAACACAGAGGCAGAACTGCGTATTTGGTCAGGGCCATTTTTTAACTATCCATTTGATACACAAAGCTTTAAAAAAGATTTAAACCTAGATGCGCTGAATTCCTACGCGTTGGTTAATGGCGATGGCCAGATGCTTGGGTTTGGTCAATACTATTTACGTGAAGGGCGTTGTCATTTAGGGCGGTTAGTTATCGCGCCAAGCGAGCGTGGCAAAGGTCTTGCAAAAGTGCTGATAAATTTACTGGGAGAGCAGGGTAAACAGCAGTTGCAGTGCGATAGCTTGTCTTTGTTTGTGTATACCCACAATACCCTTGCTAAAACGGCCTATGAGAAACTGGGTTTTATACAAACCCAGTACCCAGCTGACATGCCACTCGACGGGTGTATTTATATGAACTGCTAAGAGCGTTTAAAGCTGCTTTTACGAAACAGGTTAGGTTGCCAACCAAAATGGATGGCGCCTAATCTTAAAAATACCGTCACAGCAAATGCGCCAATAATGCACCAAATATAACTTACCTCAAGGGTGAATAAGGCTGCATAGGTTAACCCTCCCGATAAGCAAGCGGTTGAATAAAGCTCTTCACCCATAACTAGAGGCACTTCTCGGCAAATTACATCGCGCATCAAGCCACCAAAAATACCGGTGGTCATGCCCATAGTAATTGCAACAACCATATCAGCTCCTTCTATTAGTGCCTTTTCTATACCGATAATATTGAAAATTGCCATACCTACGGCATCCATTAACAACATGGTGGTGTTACTTAAATCGTGTAAATGACGAATCGATAAAATGGAGGCAAAAATGGCAATGTAAGTAGCATATAAATAATCTGGTTGGGCTATCCAAAAGACCGGCTTATTGAGCAAAATATCGCGTAATGTTCCACCTCCTATTGCTGTTACCGTGGCAACCACCACCACACCAAAACCACCGACACTTTTTTCATGACCCAGTAAGGTGCCAGAGATTGCAAAAAATGCTACACCGATAATGCTTAAAAAGTGAAAGTATTCTGATTTCATGAGGCTTCCTTACCTATTTGATAGTAAGTTAACCTTAGCAAAATGAACTTTATTGATGCTGAACAGATAAGAAAATAGGGCGGGTAATGATGTTACCCGCCGGTATGAGAGTATTGATTATTTAAGGTAATCAATCACTAATTGCGTCATTGCATTTACTCCAAGCTGTAAAGCTTTCTCGTCTGCAAAAAAGTGTGGTGAATGATTACTTGGCGCTGTAACAGCATCTTGACCTTTTGGTGTTACACCTAAGAAAAAGAACATTCCTGGTGTTTCTAAGGCGTAGTAACTAAAGTCTTCTGCACCTGTGATAAGTGGGGTTGTGATCAGGTTTTCTTTGCCAACCACACCAGCGAGTGTAGGGGCCATTTTCTTGGTAAGTTCAACATCGTTCACTGTTACTGGGTAACCATGGTCAATGTGAACATGCGCTTCTGCGCCACCAGATTCAGCCACCATCTCAGCGGTTTTAGCTAAACGTTTTTTAATGTCAGCGCGCATTTCTTGGTCAAAGGTACGAATTGTGCCAACCATTTCAACTTGATCTGGGATGATGTTGTTACGTATACCACCATTAATGGCACCAAATGAAACCACTGAAGGCGCTTTGGTTACATCAACTTGGCGTGAAGCAATGGTTTGAGTTGCCATAATAATTTGTGATGAAGCTACAATTGGGTCAACACCATTCCAAGGACGAGAACCGTGAGTTTGGCGGCCTTTTACTGTGATTGTAAATTTATCGGCGCTGGCCATTAACGGCCCTTCACGAAAACCAATTTGTCCGGTATTAAGTGAGCTGGTTACGTGTAAACCAAATACGGCTTCTGGCTTTTCTTTAAATAAGCCTTCTTTAAGCATAAGCTCAGCACCGCCTTCTTCGCCCTCTGGAGCACCTTCTTCAGCAGGTTGGAAGACAAATAGAATATCACCTGCTAGTTGGTCTTTAATTTTAACTAAAGACTCCGCTGCCGCCATTAAAATAGCCACATGGTTATCATGACCGCAGGCATGCATTACGCCAACTGTATTACCTTTGTATTCAGCCGTTTGAGTTGACGCGAATGGTAAATCTACTTGCTCTTTAACAGGTAATGCATCCATATCAGCACGCAGCGCAATAAGCGGACCTTTTTTACCACCTTTCAGTTTGGCAACGACACCTGTATGAGCAACACCTGTTTGCACTTCAAGGCCTAAAGAGCGTAAATGCTTAGCTACGTATTTGGCAGTTTCAAACTCACGGTTACTAAGTTCTGGGTTTTGGTGTAAATGTCGGCGCCATTTAATGACTTTTTCGCTGACGCTTTTATTTGCAGATTTAAGTTCAGTATTAATATCACTAGCAAATGCAGGGGTAGAAATAGCACTGAGAAGTAGGCTGGTCGAAAGTAGTTTGTTTAACATCCCGTATCCTTTTATTATTTAGATATCCAAACAACCTCAAAATACGAGTTTCAGTTGGAAATAAAAGCGGTTTAGGCAAGGCATTGATTGCAAGTAATAGATGTTCTATTGTTAAAATCAATAACGCAGTATAAATCGCTTTTAAACCAACCCTTTGGGCGCTTCGCAGGCACTTACTCTCATCGTTGTTACTTCTTAAAAGGGAATGCCATTCTTGCAAAGTAACGCCTTGATATTAAGCACCTGTGAAACGCTGAATTCTGCATTTTGAGGTGGCTTGGATATATGCACACTACACCAATGTAAAGGATAAACACTTGAATGAACAAGACCTTTCGGTTATTAACCAAGATAAATGGTTTAAAAATCGAGCACAATTATTTAGGGACAAGCTAGTAAAAAATGCTAAATTAATCACCTTAAATGCCGGTGATGCATTGTTTTTGCGTGGTGATGAAAATAATGGTCTGTATTGTGTTATTAATGGCGTGCTTAGAGTTTCTGGCGTTAATAACCAAGGCAAAGAAGCTGTACTCAGTTTTGTAACCAGTGCAATGTGGTTTGGTGAAGTTGCTTTGTTTGATGGTGGTCAACGCACCCACGATGTGTATGCACAAACTACGGTAAGGCTTTTACACGTATCAGAACGGGCATTAACTCAGTTATTACAAGATCATCCCGCTTATTGGCATGATTTTGGGCTTTTGCTTACTAACAAAGTGCGAAATCTGTTTGATTCATTAGAAGATCACGCATTACTAACGGCAAAGCAAAAGGTGATTAAGCGCTTATACATGCTTTATCAGTCATCACTACAAAACTGTTTGCCGCTTACTCAGCAACAACTTGCCGATATGACCTATCTAACACGGCAAACTGTTAATCAAATTTTGCAATCCCTGCAAGCTGATTCAATTATTAATCTTAAATATCAAACGATTGAAATAATTGATATCGATAAATTGCAATCTCAATGCTAGTTTGGAACTAAAATTGCAACAAAGCTGTAATCAAGCTTAAACGGAAGACAACTTGTGGCAATTACGTTTCATAATCAATATAACCCTTATCACACTTCGGCTGCTACTAAGCTGTCGCAAACGGCCCGCCCTGAGGGTGTGAAGGCCATGCATACGCCTGCATCTTCAGCACAACAACTGTTGCAAAAGCACTCACAGCCCAGCTCTTTTCTAGCACAGGCGCAAGAAGCCTTGGTTTATCAGCGACTCGGTGTTGATAAAGAGAAAATTGACGAAATAAAAGCGCAAATAGAAAAACTAGCGGAACAAATGCAGCAACAAGGTGCAGACACCAAAGCACTGCAAGAAAAATGAATGAGCTGCAAGCGATGCTTGATGAAGAGTATCAAAAAGGACGCGAACGCATGGATATGCAGCCAGAGGCCGACAAAGGCAAGATAATTGATGCGCTGATTTGATATGCGAGTTTAATAGAGCTAGTTAAAATGTCGGATAGTTGACATTCTTGCTAGTAAATTATCTGCTAATCTGAGTTTTGAACACAGTTTTGGCAGGAAAATATAATGAAAACATTAAAACAACAACTGACAAATTACGCCCTTTATCACCGTTCTAAACGCAATATTTACACCCACTTTATTGGCATTCCATTAATTGTGTTTGCAATTATTTGTTTATTGCAACGCGTCACGCTTATCTCTGAGCCTGTTGTCATCTCTTTAGCAACCGTGGTGATTGGGCTCACCTGTCTCTATTACTTAATGCTTAGTTTATCGATGGGGTTAATTATGGCTGTATGCTTAAGTGTGTTAAGCATTGCTGCTGAGCCTGTGGTGTCGCTTTCAACACAATTATGGCTAGCCTTAAGTATTGGCAGTTTCGTTGTTGGTTGGGTTTTTCAGTTTATTGGTCATTATTTTGAAGGTAAAAAGCCAGCCTTTGTTGACGATTTAATTGGTTTGGTAATAGGGCCTTTATTTGTATTAGCCGAGTTCTTGATTATGCTTGGCTTTTATAAAGATATTGCTGATTATATCGAACAATATGCTGGGCCTAACAAAGCATAACAACAATAATAAGGAACACATATGCAATTAAATGGTAAAACAGTTTGGGTAACTGGGGCATCTTCTGGAATTGGTGAAGCACTTTGTGAGCAACTGGCGGCAAAAGGGGCAACGCTAATATTGTCTGCCCGCAATGAAGATAAACTCAATAAGCTGAATAAACGACTCGGTGGTAATCATCACGTAGTCCCCCTTGATTTGGCAAAACCCGAAGCCTTACTTGAAGATATGCCTACGGTGATAGAGCGACTTGGCCAAGTTGATGTGCTTATCAATAACGGTGGGGTGTCGCAGCGTAGCTTATTTTTAGAAAATGAATTTACGGTTTATCGCCAACTGATGGAAGTGAATTACTTTGGTTTAATTGCCTTAACTAAGGCGGTCGTACCTCAAATGGTGAAGCAAGGTATGGGGATGGTGGTCTCAATTAGCAGTGTCGCAGGTAAAGTTGGTTCGAAGTTTAGAACTGGTTATTCGGGCTCTAAGTATGCGGTAGTCGGCTTCATGGATTGCTTAAGAGCAGAATTAGCTGATAAAAACATTAATTGCCTGACCATTTGCCCAGGTTCAATTAAAACAGCCATTGCACATAACTCATTAGATGGCCAAGGTAAGCCGCAAAATAAGCCAGAGCATTCAATTGAGAACGGCATGGATGTCGCTAAAGCCGCTGCAAAAATGATTAAAGCCATTGAAGCTGAAAAAGATGAGGTTGTAATTGGTGAAGGCATAAGTGGTTTAGCACCGACCATTAAGCGCTTCTTTCCGAGCTTCTTTAATCGGCTAACGGCAAAAATGAATTACCGATAATTCGCTATTATTTATTAGTAAATGATTCTCAGTAAACAATGTGCAACTTGGCTTGCACATTTTTTGTACCAAACGGTCGAATTATTATCACTATAATCTATAAAAGGCACTAGTTTGCTATGGTTAAACGGGGATAGATTAGCTTACAATGGGGTAAAAGTAGTCCAAACAAGAGAGAATAACAATGGCCGCATTTGGTACTGTATTTATGCCACAAATGATCCAAGCACGTTTTGCTGATAACTCATGGAGTGAAAGCGCGCTGGTCCCATCTGATAAAATCGAATTACATGCGGGTGCTCACGTATTACATTACTCAAGCACCTGTTTTGAAGGATTAAAAGCATTTCGTCACGAAGATGGCTCGGTCTATATCTTTCGTATGGATGCTAACATTGCTCGTATGAAACAAAGCTCTAAGTTACTAAACTTACCTGACTTTGAAGAAAGCATGCTCGAGCAAATGATCAAAGACATTGTAAAAGAGTACGCAGACGAAACACCAACACCTCCGGGTTCTATGTATATTCGCCCAACTCACATTGGTACAGAAGCAGCAATTGGTAAAGCCGCTGCACCGTCAATGAGCTCACTTCTTTATGTATTACTTTCGCCAGTGGGTGATTATTTTTCAGGTGGTGCAACGGCATTACGCGTATTACTTGAAGAAGACGGCATGCGCTGTGCTCCACACATGGGTATGGTTAAAAGTGGTGGTAACTACGCAAGTGCATTAGGCCCAATCTTAGAGGCTCGTTCAGAACATCAAGCAGACCAAATTTTGTTCTGCCCAGGTGGCGATGTTCAAGAGACTGGTGCTGCAAACTTTATTCTAATTGATGGTGATGAAATCATCACAAAAGCGCTTGATAGCACATTCTTACACGGCGTGACGCGTAATAGTATTTTAACGATTGCGAAAGATTTAGGTATGACGGTATCTGAGCGTAATTTTACCGTTTCTGAGTTGCTTGAAAGAGCTGCTAAGCCAGGAACTGAAGCAGCGTTATCGGGTACTGCTGCGGTACTTACTTCGGTTGGTACGCTTATTCATAACGACCAAGAGTTTAAAGTAGGTTCGGGTGAGCCGGGTGAGAAAGTCGCTAAATTACGTCAAGCATTGAATGATATTCAATGGGGTAAATCAGCAGATACACATGGTTGGTTAACAAAAGTATAATCTCAAGAGTGTTTACTTGTGTAAATTTATAAGAGCCACGCCAATGCGTGGCTTTTTGTTTTTACATTGGTTTACAGCGCATTTCGTGATTAACCGCAAATAACTAGACATTCTAATGTATTAATTTTACTTTCATTTCATTAACAATAACTAAAAGTAAAGTGACTATGATCAAGAAAACATTAGCATGTGCAATTGTTGTTGCATTGGCGGGTTGCGGTGAATCTACCCCTACAAAAACAGAACAAACAGTAAAAACTGCAGAGGTTAAAGCTGCTGTGAATTATCCAGAAACTAAAAAAGGCAATGTTGTCGACGAATACTTCGGTGAGAAAGTAGCCGATCCATATCGTTGGTTAGAAGACGATATGAGCGACGAAACTGCACAGTGGGTAAAAGCCGAAAATGACGTTACTTTTTCTTATCTAAAAAATATTCCTTATCGCGATGAACTTAAAACTACACTCGAAAAGTTAATGAATTATGAAAAAGTGACAGCTCCATTCAAAGAAGGTGAGTACACTTATTTTTATAAAAACGATGGCCTGCAAAATCAGTACGTGGTGTATCGTAAAAAAGGTGACTCAGAAGCTGAAGTTTTCTTAGACCCTAATACCTTCAGTGCTGATGGAACAACATCAATGTCGGGCTTAACTTTTACAGAAGACGGCACCTTAGCTGCCTATCAAATTTCTGAAGGTGGTAGTGACTGGCGTAAAATCATTATTATTGATACGGCAACAAAACAGCCTATTGAAGTGGCATTAGTCGATGTTAAATTCAGCGGTATCTCTTGGTTTGGTAATGAAGGCTTCTATTACTCAAGCTACGATAAGCCAAAAGGAAGTGAGCTTTCTGCAAAAACGGATCAACATAAAGTTTATTATCACAAATTAGGCACAGCGCAAGCTGATGACCAATTAATTTATGGTGGCACAGAAGCACAGAAACATCGCTATATTGGTGCTGAGGTTACTCGTGACAATCGCTATTTAATTATTGCTGCAAGCACTTCGACATCAGGTAATAAGTTATTTATCAAAGATTTAACTAAGCCTGATAGCAAGTTAGTGACAATTTTAGATAATACAGACTCAGATACATCAATTATAGATAATGACGGTACAAAGCTTTATTTAGTGACTAACTTAAACGCACCAAATAAGCGTGTTGTTACTGTGGATGCTGCTGATCCAAGTCCTGACAACTGGCAAGATTTAATCCCTGAAACTGAGAATGTATTGAGTATTTCAAAGGGCGGTAATTACTTCTTTGCTAAGTATATGGTTGATGCTATATCGCAAGTAAAGCAATACGATAAATCAGGTAAACTTGTGCGTGATATCAGCTTACCAGGTGTGGGTACCGCGTATGGCTTTAGCGGTAAACATGATGCACCAACACTGTATTATTCATTCACTAATTACACCACACCAGGCAACATTTACTCGTTTAATGTTGAGTCTGGCGAGTCTGATGTGTATCGCAAGTCAGGCGCTAAATTTAACAGCGAAGAATATACTTCAGAACAAGTGTTCTACACATCGAAAGATGGCACTAAAGTTCCGATGATTATTTCGTACAAGAAAGGCACTGAGCTTAATGGTAAAAATCCAACTATCTTATATGGCTACGGTGGCTTTAATGTAAGTTTAACGCCAAGTTACAGCCCGACAGTTGCTGCATGGCTTGAGCATGGTGGTGTTTATGCTGTTGCTAATATTCGTGGTGGTGGCGAATACGGTAAAGATTGGCATGTAAATGGTACACAGCTTAAGAAGCAAAATGTATTTGATGACTTTATTGCGGCGGCTGAGTATTTAAACAAAAATCAATACAGCTCACCTGATTATCTGGCGGTACGTGGTGGCTCTAATGGTGGCTTGTTAGTTGGTGCGGTTATGACACAGCGCCCTGAGTTATTTAAAGTCGCGTTACCTGCTGTAGGTGTATTAGATATGCTGCGTTACCACACCTTTACTGCCGGCGCTGGTTGGGCATATGATTACGGCACCAGTGAGCAAAGTAAAGAAATGTTCGAGTACTTAAAAGGCTACTCGCCAGTTCACAATGTTAAAGCGGGTGTTAGCTACCCAGCAACCTTAGTGACAACAGGGGACCATGATGACCGTGTAGTGCCTGCGCATTCATTTAAGTTTGCTGCTGAACTGCAAGAAAAAGGTGCGAAACAAAACCCATATCTTATTCGCATTGAAACAAATGCTGGGCATGGTGCAGGTACGCCAACAAGTAAGATCATCGACCAATATGCTGATATTTATGGTTTTACCCTCTATAACATGGGTATTAAATCGCTATAAGGAAGTGTTTGCTTAACGAACATTGAAAACGCCGAGCTTAAGCTCGGCGTTTATATATCCATCAAATTAACT